>CAYSKJ010000142.1:0-7980 GCA_964431655.1 uncultured bacterium
CCTGGCATCCGGTTATGATTTTGCTGTGGATATGATCATGGGCGGGGAACTGGAAAATACAGTATTTATTGAAAGAGTAGCCAGGAAAGTACCCGACTGACACCTTTTTTTTGCCTGTGGCTTTTATTTTGAGCAAAACAATTATTGACTTTTGGCAGAATTTTGATAGCATTCTATCTCTCTATTATACTCATGATATTTAGGAGCTGTTTATGTGCGGTATTTTTGGTATATTCGGCCATCCTGACGGAAAACTGCTGACCATTGAGGGTATCTCAAGTCTTCAGCACAGGGGGCAGGACGCCACCGGAATAGCTGCTTACCAGTTCAACGGTAAAAGCAGGCAAGCGTCAAGCATGAAGGGAAGGAAGATCAGGATCAAAAAGGATAAGGGCCTGGTTGATGAAGTTTTAAATACTGCGGATGTTCACAATCTTGCCGGTGACGCCTTTATTGCACATGTAAGGTGGCCTACCCAGGGAGATGATTCAGAAAGGAATGTCCAGCCTCACTATACTCAGAGCCTTTCAGGCAAGATGGCCATGGTCAGCAATGGCGATATTGTAAATATCTCAGAACTTGAGAATTATCTCATGGAAAACAAGGTAAGAATATATTCTGAAAACGATGCGGAGATAATTTGCGCTTATATTCATTCCCGTTTATATGACGGCAGTATGACCCTTGTAGAAAGCATAAAGGAAGCAATGGAGGATATAAAGGGAAGTTATTCCGCCCTCATGATGACAGAGTTTGAGCAGAGCCTTTATGCCTTCAGGGACCCTCTGGGCATAAGGCCTTTTTATATAGGGAAAAAAGACGGCTGTTTCTGTTTTGCATCAGAATCATGCGCCCTGCAGTCCATAGATGCTGAGATATACATTGATGAAGAAAAGGGCATTATAGGCGAAGTCCCTCCGGGATCAATACTTAAGGTATCAGAAGACGGCCTTGAAATATGCTATGATATGAGGGCGAAAAAAAATGCCTTCTGCGTATTTGAATATATCTATTTCTCAAGGCCCGATTCCATAGCTCCCCATTTCATCAAGGAGGGAAGGAGTTTTCAGAACTGCAGGCAGAGGCTCGGGGCAGTCCTTGCAAAAAAGGATATTGAAAAGGGTTTTTCTGCTGACCTGGTCATACCAGTGCCCAAAGGCGGGATTCCGGCAGCTATAGGCTACAGCAATGAGGGGGATTTTCCTCTGGGTATCGGAATTATTGAAAATCCAAGGCTAAGAGGCATGAGAACCTTTATAGAAAGCAGTCTCTCAAAAAGGCAGAAGTCAGCGCATAAAAAATACAACTTTCTTAAAGACATTATCTCAGGCAGAAGGGTTGTTGTTGTTGACGACAGCATAGTAAGGGGGCTTACGACAGGCTGGGTGGTTGACAAGCTGTGGAATGCCGGCGCAAAAGAAGTCCATGTCAGGATTCCTTCCCCCCCTTATGCCTATGGCTGTCATTACGGTGTTGAAACAAGGGATAATGACTCTCTAATAGCAAATACATTTGAGGATATGATAAGTAACAGGAGACTTGATGACTTTTACAGTACAATCAAGAACAGAATAAGCAAAAAAGAGGCCTCAAGCCTGAGGTATCTGACCATCGAGGAGATGTTTCAGGCACTGGAGATTAAAGATTACGAGAATAAATTCTGTATGGCATGTTTTAACAGTGAGTATCCCATCCCTGTGAAATGAAACTGCAGGCATGGGCTCTAAGATCACATGAAATTTATTGACAGAAACCGATATTTATAGATAAATTGATAAATCTTTGAATTAATACTAGGAGGATTAGTTGCTAATGAAGCAGAAGCATGACTTAGGAGTTCTGAAGGCACTGCTAAAAAGGAATGAGAACAGGGAAAAAAAACTGAAGCTGTATATACAGGAAAATAAGGAAACAAAAAAGAAAATCAAAAATCCTGAAACCGGCGAAGAGAAAGAAATAACTGTTACACCTATCCATTATAAAAAAAGATTGAGGAGAGTCAAGAGAAGGATAAAGAGGCTTAATACTGTCATTCAGAAGCTTGAGAGCCCTGTTCCAAAAATGTCCAGGAAAAAAACCAAAAAAGCAGAGTAGGTAAAAATTATGCCGACAGCACTGATTACAGGTATCACTGGCCAGGATGGTTCCTATCTTGCAGAATATCTGCTGGGCATTGGGTATAAGGTCTATGGCATGGTCAGAAGAGCAAGTACCGAAACATTTTCCCGAATAGAGCATATCAAGTCAAAACTGAATATTCTACAGGGAGATCTTCTGGATCAGCTCTCGCTGATAAACGCCATAGAAGAATCAAAACCCGATGAGGTTTATAATCTTGCGGCAATGTCCTTTGTGCCTACATCCTGGAACCAGCCTGTACTAACAGCAGAATTTACTGCTGTAGGTGTTACCCGGATGCTTGAAGCCATAAGAATTGTCAACCCGAAAATCAGATTCTACCAGGCGTCTTCCAGCGAGATGTTCGGGAAAGTCCGGGAAGTCCCCCAGACCGAAAAAACTCCTTTCTATCCCAGAAGTCCCTACGGTGTTGCAAAGGCATACGGCCATTATATAACAGTTAATTACAGGGAATCTTACGGAATATTTGCATGTTCGGGCATCCTTTTCAACCATGAGTCTCCCAGAAGGGGACTTGAGTTTGTAACCAGAAAGATATCGCATACTACAGCCATGATAAAGCACGGACTTGCCAATAAGCTTGCCCTTGGAAACCTTGATGCAAAAAGGGACTGGGGTTATGCGGGTGATTATATAAAAGCCATGCACCTTATGCTTAATTATTCCCATCCGGGCGATTATGTTATATCAACCGGTGAATCCCACAGTGTAAGAGATTTTGTCAGGATTGCCTTTGACCATGCCGGTCTTGACTGGAATGAATATATTACCATTGACCAGAGATTTTTCAGGCCTGCAGAGGTTGATCATCTGATAGGTGATCCGGGAAAAGCCAAAGAAAAGCTTGGATGGACACCCCAGGTGAGTTTTCCGGAGCTTGTAAAAATGATGGTTGATGCAGACATTGAGATTTTGAGGTCAAATCAAAGCTAAACCCTGTCTATTTTCATTAACTCATCCATAATCATATCGGATTTATTAAACACAAGCTCTCTATATTCAGGATGGGAACCCACCCTTATGCAGAGTGATCCGTAATATTCTCCGTTAAGCTTGTTATAATGCACAGGATCGGATCTCTCAAAGGATAATATCTCTTCTGTATCAGGGCAGTACAGCCTGACATCTTTTGGAAGGAGCCTTTTCAAGTGTGGTGATGAAGCAATAAGAAGACAGCCTCTTGGTATTTGCAAGATTCCGCAGATGTGGTCTTCAAGCTCCCGGCTGAACCCGAGGTCCGTGCAATTTTTAAAAAGCCTCATTATAGTGTCGGAATCAAGGCCGAACACCTTAATCCACTTATTGGCAATCCGTTCCTGATAAACATATGCAGAAGGCCTTACAACAATGGATGAAAGGAATATATTTCTTTCAGTGAGATTGGTAAAAATCAATTTTGATACACTGCTGTCTGAATTCGCAATAAGGCTTTCTGCCTGGCTGTCTGTTAAATTCCATATCTCATCCCTTAAATCAGGTTTCCGTTCAATAAGCTCCTGGATTGCCCGCGAGAACATCCTTTCAATCATCAGGGATGTCTTGTTCAAATATCCATTCTTGTGAATGAATGCATAAAACATCTGAACCCTTTTGATATCCTCCATAGCCTTCTCATCAATTACATAATGTCCATTGTGTATGAGGGTATGCTCTATCAGTGAGAGGGGGTCAGGAGCCCCGATAAACCCTATGTGCAAAGAATCTCTCAGCATATAATCCAGCTTATCTGATCCGATATTGCGGTCTCTGACTATATCTGCCATGGGTGAGGGTTTTACGGCAAAATTTTCAAAGTCATTATAACTTACACCAGCAGACTCAATTTCCTTTTTCATCTCTGAAATTCTTATAAAGAACCTGTTATTGTGACTGTCTCTGAGCAAGGGCTCTATCTCATGGCTGAAAGGACCGTGCCCTATGTCATGGAGCAGTGAATATAGCCGGATAAGCTTGCAGGTATAGGTATCCGGTCTGATCCTGTCAATAATTTTATCTGTCCAGAAAAGGCATCCCAGAGAGTGTTCGAACCTGGTATGTACTGCTCCGGGGAAGATGCGGAACAGATTTCCCAGCTGTTTTACGTATCTCAGCCTCTGGAAAGCCGGGGAGTCAATTACAGGAATAAGGCCGGAGATATCTACCAGATGACTGCCTGGGACAAGGATAGTCTTTCTGCTGGAGAAAGGCACTAATCATCCCTCTTAAAAAACCAGGAAAATTTTGGAACAAAATAGGGAAATACGCTTTTTATTGGGCATATCAGCTCATATCTATGGGCAAGGAAATGCTTATTGTAACATATTGGTATTGCAGGGACCTCTTCAAAGAGGATTTCCTCCGCATCATAATATAACTGCTTTCTTTTTTCCACATCATGAACATACTGGGCGTTTTCAATCAGACTGTCAAAATGCTCATTTCTCCAACCTGATTTTGAGCCAAGATTGTCGATATGCTTGGAGTGGAATATGGGATAGAGAAAATTATCAGGGTCCAGGTAGTCTGCATGCCATATAAGATAATTCATGGGCTGGCTGATTCTTTTTATCCTGTATTCTTCATCTTCCAGGGCTGTATACTTCATTTTAATTCCAAGGGTGTCGAGAGTATCAAAAAGGAATTTTATAGTGGCTGAAGGCCTGAAACCTTCCGGATATACAGATCTGTTGTAGCAGTATTCGCATTCCGCGGGTAAGCTGAGTTTTGATTTCTCAATAAGCTCTTTTGCCTTATCCAGATCAAACCTTGCCAGATCTTTTCTGGGTGAATGCCCCAGAATGCCGGGCGGTATAAAGGATTCAGCCTTCCTGTTATGGTTTGCAAAGATATCCTTTATAAGCTTTTCCCGGTTTATCGCAAGCAGGAGTGCCTTTCTTATGTCCGGGTCATTAAACGGGGGTTTTGTTGTATTAAGTATCAGTATGTTTACAGAATATATTTCAATTGGTTCTATAATTACACCGGAACTGCTTCTTACAAATTTTGAAAAATCATTGGTTGAAACAACTACATGGGGAATAATATGGGCTTTTTTTGTAAAGAGGTCCTTGTATCTCAACCCGTCCTGGAACCGTAGATAATCAAGGTAAGGTATGCCGGGAAGGTGGTAATTGCTGTTCCTTTCCAATAAGAGATAATCCCTTTCCACCAGCTTCTTAAAAGAAAAGGGTCCTGTACCATTAGGGCTTGGCATTGTGCAGTAATAGTCGCGATAGGGCACAATAGCCAGTTCAAGCTGGCAGAGAGCCTGTATATAATAGACCAGGGGTCTGGACAGCTCTATCTCAAAGGTATAATCATCTATAAGCCTTATTCCCCTGAGTGATGAATCAGAACCCTCAATAAAATCTTCAAAGCCTGCTATGGGGCCCAAAAATTGGCTAAGCTTGCTGTAATTATCTGCATATACCTGTTTCAGTCTTTCAAAGGTATATTTTACATCCCTTGATGTAAGATGTTCACCTTGATGAAAATACACATTCTTTTTCAGATAGAATGTTATTTTACTGCCATCGGTTGATATATCAAAACTTTCACATAACAGGGGTTTTATATCTGAACTTGATGAATATTCAAGTAAAGGCTCGTAAATATTGGAAATAACCATTATCTTCTCGACACTGGAAATCAAGGCTGGGTCAATGACAGGGTTATCCGTTAGACTGTAGCTTATAACCAGCTCACCCCCTTTCAGTGGTTTCATTCCCCGGTAGTAGTCTGTAAGGGTTTCAAGACGATGATATTCGGACTGTATTTTGTAAGAGGTCATCGAAAGGTCTTTTAATGTGAACAGGTCATTTAGAGAGTAAGTTTCCACCTCTTTAAATGAATTCTCTATGCTGTCCCTGTGATTGGAAATCTCCGAACTAATATTTTTAATATTTGCGATATGGTCATTTATTTCACTTATCAGGGAAATAATATCTTTAGCTTTGTATAACTGTCCGTGAATTTCATTCTTTAACCCATTAGTAATTTCTGACAATCTGCTTCCGACTCCCTGAAGACTTTCAAATTCAAGTTGAAGACTGCTGTTTTTATATTTTATATCAGCACACTGCCTGTTTATATCTTCGGTTGTTTGAAGGATTGATTTAAAATTTCTCAGCTGTGAAAAGGTAGCATGCTGGATGTCCTGAATATTCAGTATGCTTTTCCGGGAAAGTCCAATTATTCCCTGAAGCGTGTGCAGAAGGCTGATACTTTGTTTTTCAGCTGAATCAACTATTTCATTGCTTTTTATAATATTGTTTTTGCTTTCACCGATGCAATTTTTTATATTCATTATGGTAAAGGCAATTTCTCTGGTGGACAGCTCTGTCTTTTCTGACAAAAGATGTATTTCGTCAGCCACAACATTGAAGCTTTTGCCCGATTCCCTGGAGATTGAAGCAATTATGCTTGCATTGAGAGAAAGAAGCCTGGTTTGTTTTGAAATTGCATCTATTGCCTCTATGATTAGATTTATCTGGTCCGATTCAGTGCTGAGAGTATCTATGGTGTCACTTGTTGAAGCGATTGTTGATTTTATTGTCCCTATGCTCTGGGAATAAGTACTGATAATATCCTCACTCTTTTTTACCTCTTCGAGAACCATTTTCTGAAATTTAACCGTGGATGATACATTTTGCTCAACCTCCTGGGCTATGCTGCTGAGTTCATCTATTGAACGGGATGTATAGCTGATAAAGCTTTTTATCTCATTTATCGCAATCTCATTTTCCTTGATTGTCTTTTGTGTGTTAAGCACTATGCTGCCGGTAATGCCGATAAGATTTATCAGTTCGTCAGCCAGCCTGTTTATGCCCTCGGAATTAGACTCTATAAGCTTTGATGTATCCAGTGTATTGTGCGTATTTTCTTCAATTAGGCCTATCTGGTTCTTAATATCTGCAAGAAGATGGTCAATATTGGATGATGAGTCCACAACATACCGGGTTGTTTCTTTCTGCGATACGGTATTCTGATGAATATTATCTGTAGTGGATGAAAGCTTTCTGGATAAAGTGTCTATGTCCTCCCTGGTAACTTCAATCTGCAGTATAAGCTTCTGAAAAGCTGCAGATAAAAAGCTTATGCTTTCTTTCAGAGAATTTATGGAGAACTTTCTCAACTCCATATTAAAATCCACATTACTGTTGGTAATGCGGTTTATAAGCCTTTCCATGAGTTTCAGGTCTGACCATATGCCAGATACCTGGATATAGCTGACAGCTGTAAAGCATATAAGAAAAAACAGGAACAGGGGTGCATAATAGCTGAAACTTCCGTCAAAAAAAAGAAATACTGTTATAAGCGATAAAAACAGGGAAAGCAAAAGCCACAAAAAAAGGTAATTTCTGATTCTTGAAAAGAAATTTCCAGTAAGCCTATTGATTTTATCTGGTTTCCAAAATGACATAGCTAATTAATTATATAAAAAAAGGGAAATATATAAAGCATATTATTTTTGTCTGACGGATATATAAGAGGGTATTTTATAATAACCCCGGGATATCCATTCAAAATCCCCGTATCTGAAGATTGCCTGGGAAGAACCACCGCCGTCAAGGTTCAATGCCTTGATGCAACCGTATTGCTTCATTAGGGCTGATAGTTCCACAAGGCTGATATATGCATTTTTTGTAATGCAGAACATGATATTACCTTCCGTGGTGATGCCTATAGCACTTCGTTCCGAAAGCTTATTCCCCAGGTTTTTGTTTTGTTTGCTGTTCCATACAAGTACTGGACCTGTCTGAAATAATATTATATCTGATTCAAGCCTGGGTAATATCCATGAGTATGAGCGGGCAATGCCTGCGGAATCTCCAGTAACATAAAAAAATGGATACTTTGAAT
>CAYSKJ010000143.1:0-7978 GCA_964431655.1 uncultured bacterium
ATTTTATTTTTCTGCGCTTCGGGATTGCATTTATTTCAAGCCTGGCTGTATTCCACAGGCGTTTTTTCAGCCGCATGAATCTCAGGACCCTTTTATACGGGTCTTTTATAGGATTAATACTTTTTTTCGCCTACAGCTTCCAGACCCTGGGCCTGGTTTATACATCACCTTCAAATTCTGGTTTTATTACCGGACTATATGTAGTGCTGGTGCCTTTCTTCGCAAGTTTCCTGCTCCGGCAGAAAATACGCAGGGAAAGCATTCTGGGAGTGATCCTTGCCGCATCCGGCCTGGTGCTTTTAAGCTGGAACCCTGGAATGCAGGTAAACAGGGGTGATATTCTCACCCTTTTCTGTGCCGTAGCCTTTGCTTTTCATATACTTAGCATAGATATCTACACAAAAAGGGTGGATTCAGTATGCCTTGCAATAACCCAGATAGGAATTGTATCTCTGATAGCCATGACAGCCGCCTTAACAGCCGGCAGGGCAAAGCTCCCGGAAGCAGACAGCAGCAAGGTATGGCTGGCTCTGATAATAACGGGGATATTTGCCACCACCTTTGCCTATATAGTGCAGAATGTGGCCCAGAGATTCACATCACCGACCCGTACAGCCCTGATATATACTGCTGAACCTGTTTTTGCCGGGCTTGCAACCGCTCTGCTGACAGATCATGTTTTTACAGCCCGCGCCGTCTGCGGAAGTGTCCTTATTCTGAGCGGTATGATAGCAAGTGAATTAAAGCTCAGGCATCTTCCCCGATTCATCAGGTAATTCATCGGGAAATCAGTAAAACAGAAAGATTTACCTGGCACGGACCTTAATTATCTTCATATGAGCATTCCTGAATATCCGGGTTCTCTATCCTCCCGATAAAAAGGACAGCCCCGGTTTTATTATCAACTATCATAAAGATAAAAGGATGGTCAGCCTTAAATACCTTCTGCTCCAGGGGAGGCTGGAAACTTGTCCTGGCAACGGTTACGGAAGTGGCTGCTGCAGCCTCGGTACCCTCCTCATTAACCTCAACGAAGGCTTTGTGCCGTATATCACTGATATAAAGGTTATCGCCTCCGGCTTTCTGTTTATCATACATGCCTGTAAAATCAGCTTTGCCCATATCACAGGCATCGGTCATCCCCATGGACTGAAGAACCTGGGTAAGGCCCGCGGCATAGCTGAGCCTGAACCGGGGCAGAGACACATCCACCCGGTATTTTGCCAGCTCCTGCCTTATTTTTTTAATATACCCCGCAGAAATGGCTTCCGCAGCCGTTTCAATACTATTGCCTGCCTGAGGCAGTATAATAAACATGGATATTTCTCTATCTGCATAGGGAAGCTCCAGCACCTGGCAGTTGCCCAGCTCCCCGTAGGAATATTTATCAGTCCTGTTCATCATGTTGACCCTTATTTTCTTATCAGGCTTAATGAAAAAATCATCTTCCCCGGTTTTATCCCTGTCAAATTCATTCTGCCAGGTTGCCTTAAAATATACAGCATTCACAAGTACCATCACTGTAAGGGGGGTCAGCACTCCCGGAGGTATCATATTGCTTATCTTATTGTTAGTTTTTTCGCTCACCCATTGATTAATGCCTGATCTTGCCTTTTCTGTATCCCTGTAGTTAACAGGAAAAATACTGACAGAATAGAATTCACCCAGCAGGCTGATATATTCATTATAAAAGGCATAGGACTCCTGGGGCCAAAGGGAATTGGCTATATTTAGCTCAATACCTTCACTAATGCCAAGGCGCTCTAGACTGCCGGCTATTTTCTTCATATTTGAGTGAAGATCCTTATCCTGGGGGCCAAGGTTGATGTTCAGAAGATCCTTCATCTGTTCGGCAGTGTTTCCCCGGGCTCCTGCATAGGTCATATAAAGGGCAGAGGAAATACTGTAGGGGGATATAAACAGATTGCCTTTATTTCTGCCTAATATTCTGAAAAGGTCGGCGGCAAAGTCATTGCTGTTATCAACACCTTCAAAGCTTAAGTAATCTGCATTGGATATAATGCAGAATAAAATCATAACAATTAAAAAAATCCCGGTCCGGCTCATTTCATCCTCCTTTAATGCTGATATTCTTACTCAGCGGTTGCCCCTGTAACGCCAGCAGTTCTTGCGGCAGAATTTCTTTTTTTCCCTTCCCCCGCACGTTATACGTTTTGAACCGCAACTGGGACAGGTATACTCGCCTTTAAGTATCTTTTCAAAATTCTCGTAGGCCTCTTTCCAGCTGCTGCCGCAGTCCAGGCACTCTACAAAGCAGATATTTCTTGTATAATTACCGCCTTCTATCCTTATGGTCTTTCCATTGATAAGGCTGTCGGCTATCTTTGCCCGAGCGGTTTCCAGTATCCTCTGAAAAGTCTGCCTGGATATCTCCATCTTTTGGGCGCAAAGCTCATTATCCAGGTCTTCAAGGTCTTTGAGCCTTACTGCCTCCAGTTCCTCTATATAAAGAACATTCTCCTGAAGCTCTGAAATATCAACATCAAAGGGACCGAAGATCTGCAGGGAGGGTATGAATTCAACCCTCCTGGGCTTTGTCGGTCTTACCACGTTTCATCCCCTTATATATAATTTTGTATCTGTATACTACTACATCTTGTGTTTGCTTTCAATCTAAAATAAGGGCGGCAGTATCAGACTGCCGCCCTTATTCTATTTACTGGCTATTTGCCTTCTTTTTCAAGGCTGCTGAGTCGGGTTTTTATGCTATTCAGCTCTTTTTCAAGGGCTTCTGCCTGTTTTGTCAGATACTCCTTCTCATCAACTGGAACAACAGGCTCATATTCCGGGGTATAAGGGTTATACCCCTGGTATCCGCCCATTCCCCAGCGGAAATATCTTCTCCTGTAGCCTCTTCCTCCATAACCCCCCCAGGGGGCTGGATTGGCATATCCAGGAGTGCTGTATCCGGCGCAAAATCCGGCTCTTCTCCCTGTCATAGGACCATAGCCCATGGGACCGGTTCTATCTCCACCCGGCATGATTAAATACCTCCTTTCTTTTATTTTGGTAAATCTTTATTCCCTTACCATCTTTGTACCGCATTTAGGACAGGCAATACCATAGCATGGCACTCCTGTCTGATGCTCAATTTTTGTCTGACAGCTGGGACATATGCAGAATCCCGCAGGTCCTGCACCGGGATTGTTTCCGCCTCCCAGTCCCTTTCCTCTTCCCTGTCCTCTGCCCGGCTTAAAATTCTGATTTCCTGAATTGTTCATAATCTTACCTCCTGTTCCAATATTCTAATCCTCATGATCACATGCATTTTTATCAAGGCCATAGCCTTTTCCGGCCCCGGGGCTGCACAGGCTTTCCCCTCCTTCAAGGCGGCCGTCCTTCAGCATTCTGATTGCTTCTTCTACGGTGCCTTCAACGCCCAGAACCGTCTTAACATCAAAGGAACTGAACATTGACATGGCCTTGTGACCCATCCCACCGCATACAATCACCTCGACACCTTTTGACTGAAGAAACTGCGGAATAGCACCGGGGGCATGCCCGGGATTGCTGATCTGGGACTGCTCCTTTATTTCTCCATTCTCGATGTCTACAATGGTAAAAACAGGACATCTTCCGAAATGGGCTGATACCATACTGCCATCGGTTGAAATTGCTGCTCTCATTCTAATTCTCCTTTGTCTTATTTTCAAAATAATCGACTAATCTGGACCATATATTCATGATTTCTGATGACACTCCCTCAATACCGGCTTCAATGGGAGTCTTGTATTCCTGCAGGGCCTTTACTATCTCCCTGCTGAAGGGTATTCTGCCGATGATTTCAATATCCCTGTCCCGGCAGTATTCTTCGATCTGCTTTGAGACATCCATATTCAGGTCATATTTATTTATACATACAAAAGAGGGAATACCAAAATGGCCTGCAACTTCCAGGACCCTCTTCAGGTCGCTCAGACCCGACAAAGTCGGCTCTGTGACCGCCACAACCGCATCGGTATTGGTAATGGATGCAATAACCACACAGCCTATTCCCGGCGAACCGTCTATAAGCATATATTTTTCAAAAGCCCTGTGACTGGTGGCATTCTTCCTTAGCTGTGTAACAAGCCGACCAGAACCCTCAGCCCCTATATCCAGAAGGGCATGGCTGAATAGACCCCTTTTGGTCCTGGAAAGCGTGGTCTTCCCGGTCTTGACATCTTTAAGCCTTATAGCCCTGCTGGGGCAGACAATTACGCAGGCGCCGCATCCCTCACACATAAAGGGCTTAATCTCTATAGCATCACTTATGGCATCAAATTCACAGGTTGAGGCGCATAATCCGCATTTGATACACAGGTCATGATCTATAACGGCTTCTCTGGCCCCGTAGAAGTCCTCCTCTTTTATATTCATGCCGCAGAGCAGGATATGGAGGTCGGGCGCATCAACATCACAGTCTGCAATTATCTTATCCCTGGCAATAATGCTTATGGATGAAACCAGGGTGCTTTTGCCTGTACCGCCTTTTCCACTGATAAATGCAATGGTTTTCATAAGTTTACCCTCTCTTCCAGTTTTTCCCATAGATGGACGAACTTTCCCCGGAGCATCTGATCCTGATCTACAGGCAGTATGCCTCTGGAATAATTCCCGGCGATCTCTTCAGAAAAGGGTATCCTCATAAGAATCTCAATACCCTCCTTTTTACAGTAATCATCGATAATATTCACATCATCCTGGGATTTGTTAATAACCACACCGAACTTTTTAGAAAGCTTCCTGAGCAGTCCGACAGCAATATTCAAATCATAAAGCCCGAAGGGAGTAGGCTCTGTAACGAGTATGCCATAATCTGCCATGTCAAGGGTCTCAACGACTCCGCAGCCTGCACCAGGAGCTGAATCAATGATTACGGGCACATCTTCCCTGTAATATTTTTTAAGCTCCCTGATAACAGGAACACTGATAGGTTCTCCCACATCAATCCTTCCCTGGACAAAGAGCCTGTCCTCATCAGCCTCAATGACACCAATCCTTCTCTTCTTTCTGCCAATGGCGTTTTTTGGACATGCCAGCATGCAGGCTCCGCAGGAATGACAGAGTTTTTCAAATACCATGACCCCTTCCTTCATAACTGCAAGGGCATCAAACTGGCAGGTTTCACTGCATATACCGCATAAATCACATAATCCGCTGTCAATAACAGGATTAAAAACCTCAACATCAACCCTGTGCTTTATATCCGGCTTAAGGAAAAGATATCCGTTGGGCTCTTCCACATCACAGTCCACATACTGAAAATTGCCGCCTGAGACAGCAAGGCTTAAAGCAACTGTTGTCTTACCTGTACCTCCCTTACCGCTTAAGACTGCAATATTCACCTGTTCCTTCCCCCCTTCAGCCCTGCATGGCTGGGGCCTATATCATTGATACTGCTCAGGGAATTGTTCTTGAATTCGGCTATATTTTCTGCCACAGATTTCATTACCCCCCTGTAAAGGGCTATATCAGTAGCACCCAGAACCTGGGTTGCATTAGGTCCGAGATTCCCGGTAATAAGAGCTTTAATATCCTTGTTTATCATCAGCTGTCCCGCCGCAACCCCTGCTCCTCCTCCTCCGGGATTGTTCTGTATAAATTCCGTATCCCCGGTTTCGGTATCAGCAATACAGAAATATGCACACCTTCCAAAGCGCGGGTCCAGCTGGCTTTCCACGGTGTTTCCCTGGGCTGTTACACATATCTTCATAAATCATGTCTCCTTTGTTTTTCTTATGGTTAATATAATATAGTTATGGGCATATGTCAATAACAAAATCATTAAATTTTTGATATAGTTTAGAAAATACTATTGCTTTCAGGTATTAAAGGGAGATTATATCAGTAATGAGCTAAATAAATTAATCACTGTTTATGAGCATGCTGAACCTGGAGATAATGCTGATAAACTCTTCGGGAAGCAGACTGAAGGCTTTTTCCAGGATTTCCCCGGGGATATGACCGTAAAAGGCCGAGGCAACCCCCCCTGCCATGCAGGCGATGGTATCGCTGTCACCCCCGATAGACACTGCAAGCCTTACAGCATCCTCATAATCCCTGCTTTCATAAAATGCCACTATGGCCTGGGGGACGCTTCCCTGGCACGTCACGTCAAAGGAATAGGATCCACGGACATCCTTTAACCTGAAGTTCAGGTCATATCCGAATCTTCGGCTTATAAATTCAACAATTTCATCTTTGCCGGCCTTTTCCCTTGCCATGAATACTGCTGAAGCTATAGCCCTGGCCCCTTTTATGCCTTCGGGATGATTATGGGTTATAACTGCTGTATTTTTTGCTGTATCCATGACTTCATTGATACTTTTGCAGTAAAAACCTACAGGGCTCACCCTCATGGCGGAACCGTTGCCATAACTGCCATAAGGCTCGGGATGCTCAGAATTCAGCCATCTTGAAAAAAGCCCTCCGTATCCGCGCCCCGGGTAGTGCCTGCCGTAGTCATGAAGGACTTCTGCAAAATCCCTTTTATTTATCAAAGCATCTGCAACAGCCACGGTCATAACGGTATCGTCAGTAAAATCACATTCCGGCCGAAAGAGGGGAAAATCTGTTAAAACAGTATTGCTGAATTCATAGACCGAACCTATTATATCACCGGCGATAGCGCCAATAATATCAGGAGGAAAATTCATCTGTCATTCCTTCCTCTTAGAGTGCCCAGTAGGCAAGGCCCATCTTCTCTGCATCCTTTTTGTTATAAATGCCCTTGATATCCATAAGAAGGGAGCCCGGGCCGTTCAGATACTCTCTGATTCTGTCCAGGCTGAACTCTGTTAGAAATGCATCATGCCTGACTGCCAGAATGATAGCATCGTATTTCACCGTATTGTCAAGCCTTTCAAGAAGCTTGATTTTATAATGCCTCAAAGCATCATCTCTGCTGGCAAGGGGATCATATATATCCACATGGGCTCCGTATTCAATAAGCTCATTGTATATGTCGATAACCCTGGTATTCCTGATATCGGGTATATTCTCCTTAAATGTGAAGCCGAGCAGGAGTATCTTTGACCTGTGTACATTCCTGTCAGCCTTAATTATCCGTTTGACCGCATTTTCAGCAATGAACTTGCCCATGCTGTTGTTTATTTTTCTTCCTGAGAGGATTACCTGGGGATGGTAGCCAAGGCTCTCAGCCCTGAAGGTAAGGTAATAGGGGTCGACCCCTATGCAGTGTCCGCCTACCAGACCCGGTTCAAAGCGAAGAAAGTTCCATTTTGTGCCGGCGGCTCTAAGTACCTCCCTTGTATCTATACCCATCCGGTGAAATATAATGGACAGCTCATTCATGAAGGCAATATTAAGGTCCCTCTGTGTATTTTCAATGACCTTGGCCGCTTCAGCTGTCTTTATATCCGAAACCCTGTACACTCCTGCCTTTATTATGAGGGAATATAGCTTCTCAACAAATTCTGCCGTTTCTCTGGTATCACCCGAAACTACCTTTACAATCCTGTCGATGGTATGCTCTTTATCACCGGGGTTTACCCTTTCAGGGGAGTATCCGACAAAGAAATCCCTCCCGTGGGTAAAACCGCTGTTCCTTTCCAGCACAGGGACGCATTCTTCTTCGGTAAGACCGGGATAGACGGTGGATTCGTATATCACTGTTGAGCCCTTTTTCATATTTTTGCCCGCAGTCTCCGAAGCACTCATAAGAGCCCCGGTGTCCGGGATATTGAAGCGGTCGATGGGGGTGGGGACAGCTATTATTATAATGCCGGCCTGTCCTATATAACCGGGATCGTCAGTAAAATAAATACCTGAGTCTTCCAGCTCCCTGCTGTTCACCTCCCGGGTGCTGTCCCGGCCTTCCTTAAGCTCCAGCACCCTCTCCCTGCTCTTGTCATAACCTATAACATCCATTATTCTGGAGAATTCCACAGCAAGGGGAAGACCTACATATCCCAGGCCTATAACCGCCAGCTTTTTCTCCCGGCTTAAATATTCC
>CAYSKJ010000144.1:0-7937 GCA_964431655.1 uncultured bacterium
GTCTCCTGTTTTTCTTCCTGTTCTTCTTTTTCACTTTCCTTCAGGCTTTTTGTCTTAAATAAGGAATAGCCCAGACTTCCGGTAAACAGGGCAAGTATAATGAAGGGCTTGAAAGGCAGGCCCGGTATAAGAGCCATGGCAACGAGCATGCCTGATGCTATGGAAATAGCCTTTGGATGTGCCAGAAGCTGGGTTCCTATATCCCTTCCCAGGTTCGAATCCTCCTCTTCTGAAGCTACCCTTGTAACTATTATTCCAGATGTTGTAGATATGAGCAGGGCGGGTATCTGGGATACAAGGCCGTCCCCTATGGTCAGGAGGGTAAAGGTCTGCAGGGCCTCTACAATGGTGAGGTCCATCATGAAAACACCAATAATGATTCCTCCCACTATGTTTATTATGGTGATTATTATTCCTGCAATACTGTCCCCCTTCACGAATTTCATAGCGCCGTCCATGGCTCCGTAGAGCTGGCTTTCCCTCTGCAGAGATGTTCTGCGCCGTCTTGCCTCGGCAAGGTCAAAGGCTCCGGCCCGGAGGTCGGAGTCTATGCTCATCTGTTTTCCAGGCATGGCATCAAGGACAAATCTTGCCGAAACCTCGCTTACCCTCTCGGATCCCTTTGATATTACGAGAAAGTTTATAATGACCAGTATGAGGAATATTACGAAGCCCACCACATAGTTTCCCTTGACGACAAACTGTCCGAAACTGGCGACTACCGTACCTGCATCAGCGTAAAGGAGTATTAGCCTGGTGGTTGATACATTAAGGGCCAGCCTGTAGAGAGTGGTAATCAGGAGTATGGTGGGAAAGGATGCTATGTTAAGGGCCTGGGGGATATAAAGGGAGATTAAAAGCAGTACAACACCTATGGTAATGTTTATGGTCAGAAGAATATCAAGAAGCCATGTCGGCAGGGGAATGATCATCATACCGACTATTACTATGACAAGCAGGGCAAGAAGCAGGTCGCTGTACCGGGTCAGCACCAGGGTCAGGTCCCCTGAAAGAAAAGCACCCTTAAGCTGTTTAAGGTTTAAAAGCTTCATAGACTCCTAAGGCCGGGGGGTATTGCCCCCCGGTAGTATTATTTTTGCTTTTCCTTTGCGAGTTTTTCTGCCTCTTTCAGCAGATCATGTGTAACAAGAACCAGCGTACGCGCTCTCAATGCATAGGGATTTTCACCCTTCGGGTCAAGGTCTATGGCTTTTTCAAGGTCTTTTGCGGCTTCATCAAACCTGGAGCTCTGCAGATACAGCTCACCGCGGTTTACAAGGGCGGGCAGTTCTTCGGGGTTCAGGCCTATGGCCTTGGAATAGCAATCAATCGCCTTGTCGAATTTTTCCTGTTTCTGATAGATTGCTCCCATAAGGGAATGGGAATAGGGAACATTGGGCTCAAGCATGATTACCTTGTCCATGATGTTCTTTGCATCTTCATACTGGCCCTGCTCGTAGAGATTATAGGCCATCTCAGCAAAATAGGCAAGCATCTCAGGCGGAATGCCGGCAATCTCTGCAAAGCTCTTCTTCTTTTCAAAAAAATCCTGCAGATCTTCTTCTTTGAATAGGGTTTCTTCCATGAATCCTCTCCTTTTGTGTTTTGTAGGTCTTAAATATAACTAAAACCATAATATCTAACAGGAACAGGTTTTCTAAAATTATCGGCAATTAAATTATAATAGTTGCTAATAAATTTTGCCAATAAAAAATTATTTTAATCCTTCCCGGATATAAGGACTTTACTGTTACAGCCAAAACGGCCTTTGAAATAGAGCTTCCTCCCGGCCCAGAAGCCCCCCAAAGCCCATACTGCTCCTGCCATGACATCCACCAGGTAGTGAAACCGGCAGTAAACCGTGGATATTATAAGGGATATAATTGTTATGAAAAATAACCAAAAGTACTTTCTTGCATAAATATAGGCATATATCAGTATTACAAGCGCTATGGCCACGTGGGAGCTGGGAAAGGCGGCTCCATCCACTTCGCCAACGGCATATATGAATCTCATGATGGGTACGAACAGTATGCCTTCTTTCCAGAAGGGCTCTGCAAAGAAGGGGGCATTGGCATAATACCTCGCACCAAGAACAGGAAGAAATATATAGGAAACAAGGCATGCATAGAAAGTGAAGGAGGCGACAAAAACATACTCTTCAAAATGCTTTCTGTTATTAAAGTAAAGTATGAACCCAAGGCCCGGAATTATAAGATAGTAGGTAAAATATGCAAAGTGGAAATATTCCATGACCAGTATATTGTCAAAAAGCCTGCCGAGTTCTATGGCAGGGTGAAGGCCAAAAAGCCTGAATTCAAGTTCTATGAAGAATTTGTCAATATAATCGGGAAAGATTGTCCGGTTTATCCATCCTGTCTCTTCAAAGAGAAAGGTAAAGAGGATAATCGGGTACCAGTCTCTGATAAGGCTGATGAAAGGGACCGGACTTTTTTCATCCCAGAATATAAGAAAAAAAATCAGCACTGTCAGAGACGCATTCAGAAGAAGAAAGATGTGAAAGTTGTCAATATTATTTCTGAATAGGGTAATGAGAATAATGCTTAACAGAAGATAAGCTGTTGTTGTACAGTCTACCTTTCTGTATCTGATAAGAGTGTCTTTTATCATGTTTTTTCCCTTAAAACCAGTGCACAAGGTTAAGGCTGTATATATCAAACAGCAGTGGGTGTTTCGGGAGTATCCTTATTAAATAACCGAATTTTCCGGTTTTTTTGGGGCAGACAAGACCTTTATAGCTGTAAATGCTGCCTTCCATTTTTTTCTGCAGTTCCATAGGGCAGACATCCCTGGTGATCAGTTCAGCCCTGTGGTTTAATTTCCCGTAATATATGTCTACCTGAAGGTCTTCGGGTTTTATATCTCCGAGATCAATCCTGGCTTCAACCGTATAGGGGTTGTTTATCTCAATGGAATTGCCATTCTGGCTGGTATTCATTTTTTGAAGCCGGATGCTGTTCCAGCCTCCTTTGATGAAATCCTTCCAGTCTGCTATTTCTTTGTTGGCTTCAGGGTTTTTTAAGAATACATCATAATGTTTTGCTGCCGGGTAATAATACTTTAAGAGGTAATCCTCCACCATTCTGTGGGTATTGAAATACTTGCACAGGCTTATAAGGGATTTCTTCATGAGCTTCACCCAGTCTTTGGGTATATTGTCAGCTCCCTTCCTGTAGAACAGGGGAACAACCTCCTCCTCCAGCAGGGTATATATGGCCCGGCTTTCCACTTCATCCTGAAGCTCCAGGTCTGTGTATTCCTCTCCCTTTCCTATGGCCCAGCCATTGTCAAAATTGTATGCCTCATCCCACCATCCGTCCAGTATGCTCATATTTATAGCCCCGTTGGCTGTAGCTTTCATTCCGCTGGTACCGCATGCCTCTTCCGGTCTCCTCGGGGTGTTGAGCCATAAGTCGACCCCCTGAACCATATACCGGGCTACATTGATATCATAATCCTCTATGAATACCACATGGCTCCTGAAAGGCTCTTCCTTGAGAAAGTGAATGATATCCTTAATAATCTTTTTGCCTTCATTGTCCCGGGGGTGAGCTTTTCCCGAAAAAATAATCTGTACAGGTCTGTCATGATTCTGCAGTATTCTTGCTATCCTTTCAGGGTCTTTGAATATCAGGTTTCCTCTCTTATAGGTTGCGAATCTTCTTGCAAATCCGATGGTCAGGGCTTCAGGATTCAGGGCTTCCACGCTCTTTTCTATATAGCTGTTGGATGCACCTCTTTTTTTGAGCTGCTGCAGCAGCCTTCTTCTTGCAAACCCTACCAGCCTTTCCCGTCTGCGTTCATGGGTTCTCCATATTTCGGAATCCGGTATGCTGTTGATTCTGTCCCACACCCTTTCATTATCCGGGTCTTCCATCCATCTCCTTCCCAGATATCTGTCATAAAGGCTTCCCATATCCGTTGATATCCATGAAGGGATATGTATTCCGTTGGTTACACCGTCTATGGGAGTATCTTCCCTGGGGAAGCGGGGCCAGATTTCTGCCCACATATTTTTTGAGATCTGGGTATGGAGTTTGCTTACTGCATTCCTGAAGGCTGAAAACTTCATTGCAATGGCAAGCATACAGAAGGGTTCTTTTTTATTGGAAGGATTTATCCTGCCATAGCTCAGCAGGTCTTCTATGCTTATGCCTATTTCCTGTACATAATCCTGGAAATATCTCACTACAAGCTCCGTTTCAAAACGGTCAACTCCAGCCGGTACAGGGGTATGGGTTGTAAAGACATTGGAATAGATCACCATTTCTTTGGCTTCATTAAAGTTCAGGCCGAATTTCTTCATGGCCAGGTTTATCCTTTCAAGGACTGCAAAGGCAGAGTGTCCCTCATTCATATGGTATACACTGGGATGTATGTCCAGCATGTCAAGGGCCCTGGTACCACCTATGCCCAGCAGTATCTCCTGCTTTATCCTCATCTCGGAATCACCGCCGTAAAGCTGGCTTGTTATCTCCCGGTCTGCGGCTGAATTCCTGTGGGTATTGGTATCCAGAAGATAAAGACTGATTCTTCCTACCTCAACCTTCCATATCTTGAAAAAGACATCCCTGCTGAGTATTTTTACCATATTGTACAGGGGGTCACCCTTTTCATCCCTCAGCAGTTTTACAGGAAGAGCGCTGAAATCATTCTCCGGATAGGTCTCCTGCTGCCAGCCGTCTGCATTCAGGTATTGCCTGAAATAACCCTGCTGATATAACAGGCCCACGCCTGTAAGAGGCACCCTAAGGTCCGAGGCTGATTTCAGGTGGTCTCCCGAGAGTATTCCGAGTCCTCCGCTGTAGATGGGAAGGCAGTCCGACAAACCGAATTCAGCTGAGAAATAGGCTATGGAAAAGTCTATGGGTTCGTCAATATTGAAATTATAGGATGTCTTGAATCCTGTATATCTGTCAAAATCATTCTTGACCCTTTCAAGCTGCATAAGGTAGCCCTCATCAGTCTTCCTTTCATCAAAGATTGACTGGTCCAGACTGCCGAGCATGGCCACAGGATTATGGGAAACCTTTTCCCAGAGGTCAGGGTCAAGCCTGTGGAAAAGGTTGATGGCATCGGGATGCCAGCTGAACCAGATGTTGTTGCCGATTATCTCCAGGTCCTTGAGTTCCTTTGGTATGGAAGGCTCAACATTAAATGTTCTTTCTATTTTCATCTCATTGCCTCCTTTTATGGAATGGGAAAACAGTATAAAATAATAACAGAATGATACAGCTTTTCAAGTTTTAAAAAGGTTTTTTACAGTCCTGATATTAAAAATCCAGCAAAGGGCTAAATAGCTGATTACGCCCGAAAGAGATGCCAGGGCAATGATGAGAAGGAGACCCATATCAAAATAAAACAGTATGAACCCTTTATAAAAAGCCTTATAAAGCATTTTATATCCGTAATATACCGGGATTCCCATCAGCACGCTGGCTGAAAAGAGTTTTAGAAAGAAAATATAAAGACCCTTATAATCAAAGGAATAATCAAGAGATTTGAGCTCTTTTTTTAAACCGGCAAAGAGAACAGCGGATGCAAAATAGAAGGATATGGAGGATGCCAGGGCTATACCGGCAAGCTTCAGCTTTGTCGTGGCCAGCAGTATGCTGAGGGCAATATTAAGCAGGGAAGCGCAAAACATGGTGATAGTAGTGAACCTGTTTTTACTGAGCACTGAATATGCCCTTGAGAAGATATTATAAAGGGCTACGGAAAGAAGGCCGGCGGAATATGCCATAAAGGCCGAAGATGTCAGACCCGCGGCCTCGCTGGAAAATTCCCCTCTCTTATATATGAATATGCTCAGGGGCTTTCCGAGGATGCATAAAAGAACCGTTATGGGCAGTATAACTGAACAGCACAGCTTTATGCCGTATGTTACGGTGTCGCCGAATTCCCGGATTTTTTCTTCGGAGTAACAGTCAGACAGTCTGGAAAGCACTGCCCTGGCAATTGACATGGATATTATGCTTGAAGGAAGCTGTTCAAGCCTTTTTGCATACCACAGACCCGATATACTGCCCGGGATAAGGAAGGATGCAATGATCCTGTCCACCAGCTCCACCGATTTATTAAGAAGGGCCTGGAGAAACACCCATGCTGATTCTGAGAAGGTTTTTTTCATTATATTAGTATCATGTCTTAAACTAATGCTGAGCCTGGGGGCATAATCCCTGCGGAAGTTTTTTGACAGAAAAAAGGGCACCAGGAATACTATATAAAAGGCTCCCCCGAGCAGAAATCCCGCCGGCAGGCTTATTTCCTTTATATAGGGATAAAGCAGTATTATTGCCAGAATTATAGCTATATTGCTTACTGCCGGCCCTACGGCGAATATGAACTGCCTTCGGGTAAAATTGAAAACAGTGCCCATAAAGGAATATATGGTGGTCAGGATAAGATAGGGTATCAGAATGGTCGTCATTTTGTTTATAAGCCCTATGGTTTCCGGGTCTGTGATTCCGGGTGCAATAAGGCTGATCAGGGGTTTTTTCAGGGCATACAGAAAAATGACAGCAAGAAGCGATATAAGGACAGAATACCAGAAAAAAGCGGACAGAAACCTCCATGCATCCTTTTTATCCCGGAAGAGCTTGTTCTTAAAAACAGGCATTACTGTTTTTTCAAACATCTCCTCGCCCAGTACCCTTCTAAATAGCACAGGTATCTGCAAAGCAAGGAAAAAGGCATCGGAAACAGATGTGGCACCGAATTTAGCGGCTATTATTACTTCCCTGAGGAAGCCAAGGATCTTGCTGATAATGGTTCCGTAGGTGATTTTAAGGGTACTGCGGACTGTATCTTTGTGGTTCACTGCTCAGCCCCTCAATTGATGGCAAAAATGTAAATGCAGTACAACTCGGCAAATTTTCCCTGCTTTTTCACATACTCTGCATAAAAGCCGAAATCGGTATAAGAGCTCAGTTCCCTGTTTATCCCTGAGAGAGTATCTCTTATATCGGAAACATTGAATGCTGTCTGGCTGACCTTCCTGTAGCCTCCGATAACAGAGGCGCGGGGTGCTGAGCCTTTCGCAATGAACTCTCGCATCTGCTTATGGGCATAGATCTCCAGGTTCTGGCTGTATGCAATATGATATTTGTCAAAAATGGTGTCGAGCACCAGTTCTTTCATGTCATCAAAATCTATAATATCAGGCAGGGTGGCAAAAACTTCCGTGATAAAAAAGCTGTTACTTTCAGAAACCTTTATTCCAAGGCCTATATGGGTAAAATCCGGGGAAAGGATGTTCTTCCTGTGCCCATCGGAAAGCATGAGTTCATTGTGAGCGCTCCTTATGCTTGAATCCCTGGCGACATTCTCGCCAAATCCGACTATAAGAAGAGACTGGACTGAAAGGACTCTTTCACCGGTGCTTCTGCCGTCGGAGGAGTTATGACCAACGAAGTCGTTTTCCATCATATCCCCTGAATGCAGGGATGCAACAGCGGACAATTCAGAGCTGAAAGCAAGAGGTGGCAGGCTGTGTTCAGCCCTTGCCCGGTTGATCAGTCCCAGGAGCTCTGAAGTGTCAGGTTCTGCATCCTGAGCGGTCAGCGAAAAGCAGAAGGAAAGCAATGCCGCGATAAGGCAGAACCTGAAAGAAATACCCGGTTTCATTGCCTGCCTGCTGATCGGATAAACTCCAGGAGCCTTTCTTCGGGTTCTATGCCGTGGATGAAACCTGGACTTATACGGACCGATGGAAATTTTTCCGGGTAATTTATTGCCTTTACAATCAGTCTGAATTCTTCAAAAGCCTGCTGTTCAAGAAGGTGGGGAAGGGTCTTTCTGTGTTTGAATCCAATGATGCCCCTTGTGGTCATCTGTTCACGGGTATTTACAATAAATGCCGGATTTTCAGCTATAAGGGTGTACAGCTTATTGAACATATCATTGTAGAACCCGCT
>CAYSKJ010000145.1:0-7876 GCA_964431655.1 uncultured bacterium
AAGACAGGATTGATAAGCTGAGAAAATAAAAATTATTCAGGCCTCGTGTTAGATTTTGATTCCATGGATAAAAATCCGTAAATCATCATGAAAAGGAACAGATTGGACGGTATATGAAGGCTGAAGTCCATGGTGCTGTGGATTATCACTCCGAGCAGAGCGCAGAAATAGCCCAGATTTTTGATTCTTTTCTGCTTTAAGGACAGGAGCAGTTTCTTTATAATATCCCAGAAGAATACCAGTATTATTATCAGTGATATTATGCCCCCCTCCAGGATAAACTGCAGAATGTCATTATGAAGGTAAGCAAGCCAGTAGCCGAATTTGCCCTGAATGCTTTTTGACCTGCCCTTTATGTAGGCGGAGAGGATGAGGGGGGTATTGCCCATGCCTATTCCCGTAACGGGGAAGAGCTCTAAGATCTCAAGGGCATTCTGATAGGTGGTGAACCTTATATTATCCATATGTATTTTCTCATACCTGTCCACCAGGTCGGCAAGGTCATCATCGTGGATGAATATCCTGAAGGAAAAAAGGATTATTATTATTATGACTCCGACGGATATTGCTGAATAGAGCTTTCTGTTGCTGGAAAACATTATGAAATAAAGTATCAGGAATGCACAGAGGGCCGAGAGGAAAGAAAAGACGCCCATACGGGACTGGGTTGTGAATATGGCTGCGGTGATACCGCAGATGAGGGGGAAGAGGAGGAGAAAATACCATTGCCTGGAGTGGTATATATTGAGTATTATGTTCTTTATCTTTTTTGAGTGGTTGTTCTTTATGGACTTGTAGAAGGCTGAGAGGAGATGGCCTGAGAGGACCAGGGCGAACATCAGGAGAAGGGATGCTATGTGGTTGCGGTTTACATAGGTGCCGGTGAAGACTGTCAGCATATAGCGCCTGGAATAGCCCAGGTGCATGGGGTCATTGGAGAATAGACTGCTGTAGCCTATTACTATCTGGACAAGGGAAAGGACGCATATAAAGAATACGAATACCTTCTCAAGGCTTCTGCGGTGCGAGCGGGTAAAGGATATGCCTGTAAACAGGGCGATGATATACATGGCGGTAAGGGTCAGGGTAGTTCTCCAGGAGCTTTGGGTGAGGAAAGCCGGGGGCTGGGATTTTGTATGTTCAGGGATGACAAGGGGATTATAGCCCCGGTCCTGGTAAACCTGCGAGACCAGCAGTTTATAGCCTTCAATATTTTCTTCTAAAGCCAGTTTTTTTAGTATAAAGGATTCGGATGGGTCTGCATAGAGGGGTATGATGCTTGAATAGATGGCATGGGCCTCGGGGGAGAGGGTTTTTAACAGGGGCTGGGGGAGGTATATTATCTGGTAGAAAAGGGATAAAACTAAAAGAAGGTTTATAAACAGCAGGCTTTTGAATCTTCTGAAGGTAAAGGCGGAGAATAGGGAAAGGGGGATGGAGAATATTATTACCAGTCTTATGTCGGATTCAAATACACCGCCGAAGTTTATGACAAGGTATGAGAAAAGTATGCAGGAGAGGATAAACAGGATTTTGTGCATTGACCTCATAGGATAATTCTGTTTTATTTTGTACAAATGGCAAGAAAATACTGGTATAGTTACGCCTATGAGGACCGGCATTCTACTGCTTTTTTCATTTTTATGCGATATTGGCATGGCAGTTTGCATGCCGAGGGCAGTTATTGTATTCAGGATACTTGTATTTTTTGTTTTTTTTGGCTGTTTCTTTTATAAGAGGGGCTTTAACCCGGGGGCAAATATATTTATTTACCTCTTTTTTATATATACACTGGCATTGATACCCTTCTCCAGTAATTTTGAAAGAAGCCTGGCCATGCAGGCAAATATATTCATACCTATGTTCATGTATATTGCGGTGCTGGGTTCTGGTAAGAGGTTTTTGGAGGGGTTCAGCATTTATGCCTTTTTCATTCTTCCCTGCTTTATATTAAATGTGATTATTGCAAATATTGCCAAGGCCGGCTATATATACAGGGGTTCCCTGGCCTACGGGGCCATTATAGAGTCATATCTGTATGCCCCTGCCTTTGTGGTCATGCTTCTGCCTTTTATTACAGGGTATGTTAAAAAGAGATGGCAGATCCTGGGTATGGTTCTTACCGGCTCCCTGTCTTTTATATTGCTGGTGCTCAGTATGAGGAGAATGGCAGTAATTATTGCTGGTGCGGGGCTTATTCTTTATTTTGCCTGGTACAGGAAGATAAATTACAGGTATGTTTTATTGTTTTTACTGGCTGTATTGATGCTCTACCCGTTTTATAAGGATCTGCTGGTTGAGCAGGTGAGGGCCAGGGGATGGGTGTTTCAGAAGGATTATTCCATCAGGAATGAGCTCAGATATAAGGAGACGGTTAGTGTATGGGGGGAGGCTCTGAGTTTTAAGGATTCTTTAATAAGCCTGTTCGGGAGGGAGATATGGAACAGCAGGGGCAATTATGCCGGGGGAGCCTTTAATGAAAGGACTATACACTGCGATTACAACCTGGTGCTTCACGGGGCCGGCTTTATAGGGCTTATTCTTTATCTTGGGATTTTTGCCGATATATTTATGAAATTTGCCGGAGCTGATCTGGATAGAAAGATGAAGGCTGTTTTTATATCCCTGTTTGTGCTTAGTTTTGTTGTAAGTTTTGTGGGAAGGATGAATTTTGTGACCTTCAGGTTTATAATATTTGCCTATCTGGGCGGTATCTTATCCCAGGGTTTTAACAAATAGACAAGGCAAAAATAAAAGCATGCTCCTGACAGGATGGATATACCGAGGGACAATCTGGGGCTCAGTGTATTCTGGAGCGTGCTGAACAGATAATCGGAAAAGAAGGCCATAAGCACAGCTGAGAACAGCATCTTTATAAAGGAGATGGCAAGTTTCTTAAGGTCAAATCGCCCTATCTTTCTTCTCAGGGATATAAAGAGCAGGGATGCTGTGAGTACCGCAGAGATGCTCGAGGCAAGGGCAAGGCCCCCTATGCCCAGGAAACGGACAAGTATGAGGTTGAGTATTATGTTTGCTGTCATGCCTAAGGCGCCGTATATCATGGGTGTCTTAGTATCCTGAAGGGAAAAGAATATGCGGGACAGCACATCAGCCTGTCCCAGGCTTATCATGCCCAGGGAGTAGAATATAAGGGCGTATGAGGTCATGTCAACAGCCTGTGAGTCAAAGGCCCCGTAGCCGAATACAAGGTTAACTATGGGGACAGCAAAGACAAGGGAGCCTAAGGCAGCCGGTATCAGTATCAGGTGAACTGCATTAAGGACGTCTGTCAGGGAGTTTTTAATGCCCTTTATATCCTTTTCAGCTGACATCTTTGATATGGCAGGGTACATGACAGTGATAAGGGCAGTTACCCATGTCTGCTGGAGGAAATAGGTAAGCCTTGTGGCATAGCTCAGGGCTGATACTGCGCCTGTTGCTATCCTTGATGCAAGGGTCCTGTCCACAAGCCAGTTTATATCCTTAAGGGATGTTGAGATTATGGTGGGAAGGGCAAGCCTGACTGTCCTGTTAAAGTCAGGGTCTTTAAGGTCAAAGACAGGGATATATCTGTAGCCTGCCTTATATGAAGCATATACAATCATAATAAACTCAGCAAACATGGCAAGAAGAGTGCCTGTGGCAAGTATATAGACATTATCTCTGCTCATTATGATAGAGATAATAACTATTATATTGAATGGAATGCCGGTAAGGCCGGGGATTATATAGCTTTTTTTTACATGGAGATAACCGGTCAGTACGCGCATGAGAACTGAGAAATATATGCCTGCCAGGGTTATGCGGGTCAGGCTGACGGCGAGACTAAAGGTGTCCCCTGTGAATCCTGAAGCAAACAGCCTTACAAGGAGGGGGGACAGGATGACTGCCATGGATATCAATGCAGTGCAGATGATTATGAGTATATTGATGAGGTTGTTTATATACCTCTGGGCTTTTTCTTCTGAATGGTCTGAGAGTATTTTGCTGAATACAGGGATAAAGGTCGTTGAGATTCCCTGGCCGATAAACTGGAATATGCTCATGGGTATGGTAAGGGCTATCAGATAGGCATCGCTTATGCCTGAAGCGCCGTAGAAGCCTGCCAGGGTTATGTATCTGCCGAAACCGAATATTTTTGAGAGGATACTTGTAAGGGTAAGGATGCCTGCAGTATTTTTCATAATAATTCTCTATCATTTATGAAGGCTTTTGTAAAGCAGTGTTTTATTTTGAATTGTAAGGAATTAATGATATTTTTAGGATATGAAGAGGATAGTCCATATTATCACCGGGCTTTCGGCCAACGGGGCACAGAATATGCTCTACAGGGTATGCAGGTACTCCGGGGACTATGAGCATGAGATAATATCCCTTTCTGGCGAGGGGGATATGGGTGAGAGGTTCAGGGAACTGGGGATAAGAGTGCATGCCCTGAATCTGGGTCAGTTTAATCTAGTATCCTGTTTAGGCAGGGCTGTAAAAATATGCAGGAAGGCTGATATTGTGGACAGCTGGCTTTATCATGCCGATCTGTTTGCCTTTATAACAGCAAGGGTTTTATTAAGAAGGCACCTTATATGGAATATAAGGCATCAGAACCTGGATCCTTTATATAATAAGAGAAGAACCCTGAGGGTGGTAAGGATCAACAGCTTTCTTTCCCGCTTCGTTGACTGTATCAGCTATAACTCAACACAGGCAATAAAGAATCATAAAAGGTACGGGTACCGGGGTAAAAAAACCAGGCTTGTGGCTAACGGCTTTGAGATTGACGTGCCGGAAAAAGACAGGGGAATGATAAGAAAGAGGCTCGGGATAGAAGGAGAACATATCATCATTGTTACTGCGGGAAGGTGGAATGCATTAAAGGGTTATAGCCTGCTATTTGAGGCGTTAAGGGGGCTTGAGGGCGATTACAGGCTGATTATGGCAGGAAAAGGCCTTGATAAAGATAACAGAGAGCTGGCTGATATGATAGGGGATTTGGGGGAGAGGGTTATGCTTCTGGGTGAGAGGGATGATATTGTTGATATACTGTCAGCAGGGGATATATATGTGTCCTCCAGCACAGGGGAGAGTTTCTCAAATGCTGTAGGGGAGGCTATGGCCCAGGGGCTTGCATGTGTGGTGACTGATACGGGCGAGTCACAAAATCTGGTGGGGGATGCGGGTATTGCAGTAAGGGCCGGTGATGCAGAGGCTTTAAGAGAAGGATTGAGAAAAATGATAAGCTCCGATTACAGAGAATACGGAAAAAAGGCAAAATTAAGAATACAGCAGTGGGACATACGCAGGGTTGTGACTATGTATCAGGAGATGTGGGGATGAAGAACCTGGTACTGTTTATGGTGGTCTCTGGTATCCTTTTCGGTGTAATGGGGATGTTTCTAAGGGGTATGGAGAGGGATATCTTTAATGATGATGCTTACTATTATATGGTCACTGCAAAGAATTTTGCAGAAACAGGATTTATAACCTTTGACGGGGAGACCAGAGCAAGCGGATTCCATCCGCTTTTCTGGATGATCCAGGTATCAGCTTTCCGGTCAGGGGGGGATCTAAGCCCTCCTGCAATGTACAGGGCTGTAAATATTATTATAGCATTTTTACTTACCATACCATTGTTTATACTCGGATTCTTAACCAGGAGGGAGAAGATATTCGGCCTTGTATTAATGACCTCTGCCCTTATATGCCTTATACCCGATAATATAGCTGTTTTTTATAACGGGATGGAGTCTGCTCTTACACTGCCTCTGTTTTGTTTTTTTATATATTTTCTATACCGAAAGAGGTATTTATGGGCGGGATTTGCAGGGATGCTTCTGACAGCATCAAGGCTTGATGCATTTTTATATATAATTATTCCTGTATTTATCGTTTATTTTTTAACAGGTGATAGAGAGATATCAGTTATTGCCCCCTCACTGGCTTTCCTGCTGGTATACTGCAGTTTTAATTACATGTATTACGGCCACTTCATGCCTGTAAGCGGGATATTAAAGAGCTCATTTCCCCTGATCAATCTCCAGTGGCATAATCTATTCAAAAACTATATGCCCGTTGCGGGTATAATCCTGTCATTAAGCGGTATAATACTTGCAGGCAGGAAATCCAGGCTGGTGACAGCAGTCGGGATTGCCTCTTTATCCCAGGTAATGGCGATACTGCTGTTCCAGAAGTGGGCAAAGCCTGTTTCTGTATGGTATCTCGGGCTTCTGTTTATTGCAGGGATGATATGCTTCTTTATAGGGCTTTCGGTTAAGAAGGGGGAGAGGTTTTTTACCAGGCTTATGGTATTGATAATATGCATAATATTTCTTTATAATACTGCTTTTTGCATAAGAAGGATCATAAACTATCGCGGTCAGTCTGATCCCGGGAACAGCGAACTGGTTGAGTTTATCAGGGACAGGCAGGGACTGTGGGCATACACTGACTGCGGGGCCCTGTCCTTCTGGAGCGGTGCAGGATTCGTTAACCTTGACGGGCTCATGAATGACATGGAGTACCAGGAATGTATAGCCAGGGGGGAGCTGGGAATGTATCTGAAAAAGAGGGGGGTTGACTATATTATTGCGGGCATATGGTCAAACCAGCAGGATAACAGGGGCGTGATGAAGGAGCCTGTCTACAGGTACAGGGTAAATAAGGATGCCTTCCGGGGGGATTATGAATACCTCGGGTTTTATGCATATTCCTATAAATACGGGAAATTCTCCGAGGAGCTCAGGCTTTACAGGGAAAGGGAGGTATGCCGGACAGGATCTTTTATTGACGGAAATGCATATGCAAAATATATTGTATATGACATGAGGTAATATGGATATAGAAAAATACCTTGAAATCATAGTTGAGTCAGGCCTCAGGAAGAGGAAAAGCAATCTGAGATTCCACACCGATACCATATTCGGGGGCATGGATTTTGACAAAAAGGCTGTTCTGGATATCGGGGGAGGGAGCGGGATATTCAGCTTCTATGCCGGTGCCATGGGGGCCAGCCGGGTTGTATGCCTGGAGCCGGGGAAAGAGGGCAGTGCCCTAGGCCATTATGAAAAATTCATGGAATTATATGAAAGGTTCGGGATGCCTGATGTCCATATCTGCAGGGAAAGCCTACAGGATTATGAAACCCAGGAGAAATTCGATATAATAATATCATATAATTCCATTAACCACCTGGATGAGGTCTCCTGCTCCAGGCTTCTGGATTCAGAGCACTACTGGCAGAACTACAGGAAAATATTTGACAGGATATATCAGCTGGCAAAGGACAATGCCAGTTTTGTCATCTGCGATTCCAGCCGGTATAATGTATTCCCCTTCCTGGGACTGAGAAATCCCTTTGTCCCCACTATAAACTGGAAGATTCACCAGACGCCCGGAACCTGGAAAAGGCTTCTGAAAGAGGCCGGCTTTACTGAGCCGGAGACGGTATGGCTCAGCCATGACAGGCTTGGGATATGGGGAACCAATATCCTTGCATCCTTTTTATACAACAGCTGTTTCTGTATAAGGGCAAAGAAGACAGATAGCCAGTAAAGACCTGCCCTCTGTGTCAGGGAAAATCATATTCCCCGCCCAGAATTGAAAAAGGACAATTTGGATTCCCCACCCTGCATGCCGTATCAGATGCTATTTTACTCCTGATAAGGCAATAGCAGGGGGCAAAATTAACGATATCTATCAGATTTTGAAAATGAGGCACTCCAAAAGATCAAAGGTATTGCACAGGAAGAGAGCCGGGAGAGAGAATCTGCAGAAACTGCAAAAACCAAAATGGCATATGATTCCATTGTCACATCAGTCCGCGTGCTTGTTTTGAAGGGCTGTGGCATATTTTCCAGCAGGTAATATATGCTTGATGATGAAA
>CAYSKJ010000146.1:0-7767 GCA_964431655.1 uncultured bacterium
GAAAGATGTCGAACAGATGTTCAGGAGAAGGGCATGATAATTGTTATTTCAGGGCCTACTGCCAGCGGAAAGACCGATCTTTCGGTAAAGCTTGCTGGAATAATAGGGGCTGAAATAATAAACTGCGATTCCAGGCAAATCTATAAGTTTATGGACATAGGAACGGCAAAACCCGGGATTGATCATTTTTCTTCAGTAAAACATCACCTGTTTGATGTAATTTATCCGGATGAATATTTCAATGCGGTGATGTATATGGAGATGGCGAGGGAAGTTGCCGGAAGGCTTGATAGAGAAAAAAAGGATATCATACTGACAGGGGGGTCAGGTTTTTATATACAGGCTTTCCTGCACGGCCTGTCACATCTCCCTGAGATCGAAGACAGGACAAAAGCCTTGGTAGCCGACAGGCTTGCCGCGACACATACCCGGGAGCTTTATGATGAAATGCAGGCCATTGATCCCCTCTATGCAGAATCGATCGACCTTAATGACCGATACAGGATAAGAAGGTTCTATGAGATGTTTTATACAGTAAAATGCCCCGTAACCGATTATTTTAAAAATAATCCTCCCAGGCCGGTTGATATACCCTATATCTATTTTTATTTAGAACGGGAAAGGGGTTTTTTGTATGCCTCTATTGACAGGAGAGTGGATGAAATGATGGAAAAGGGCCTCAAAACAGAAGTAGATGTCCTGCTTGAAAGAGGATACCATAAAAGCCTTCCCTCGATGAATACCATAGGATATGCAGAAATTATCCGCATGCTGGAGGGCGGATATAGCTATGATGATACTGTAGGGCTGATTAAACAGAATACACGGAATTTTGCAAAGAGGCAGATAATATGGTTCAGAAAAATTAAGGAAAAAATCAGTATATGTGATATAAATGGAATTAAATATTATCTTAAAGAATTCAACGGAGTAAAAATATGAAGAAATACGTCTTGATTTGTATTATCACTTTTTTATTCGCTTTTCTTTTTGGTTCCTGTACAGGGGTGAGGGTCTATGACAGTGAAACGAGAAAAAGGGCTATGGCACGTCTCGATAAGGAGATGGATCTTAATAACTGGGATAAGGCCCTGGAGATCATTGACGCTCTGCTGGAATACTCTCCAGGAGACTGTTCCCTTTATAAAAAGAGACTGTCAATATATTCCGGCCTTAATAAAAAGGAAATACTTTACAGGGAGATTATCAAAAATTATATGAACTGTAAAGGGGATGATGAATACCTGGAGAATGCTCTGGTTTTTTTACAGAATTACGATGATGCTGAAAGCGAGTACAGGGTAGCAAAAATCCTTTACGAACTCACGGGTGATGAACAACATGAAAAATACCTGCGGAATGCACTGGAAAGATACTGCATAGCATTATATAAAAAAGCAGAAACATATAAGAACAATGGAGAGATTCAAAAAGCCCATGCAATACTGGACAGCATATTGAATATTGACCCGTCTTTTGTATTTGCCCACAGGTTCAAGGCCAACCTTTATTTTGAACAAAATGATTATGAAAACAGCCTAAACAGCATAAAAAAGCTTTTACACTTCGAGGAAAATAATGAAAAGGACCTGGAGCTGTATGCTGAACTGCTCTTTATCAAAGAGGATTACAGGGAATCATTAGGGATTTATGAAAAACTGCTCAGGCTGTATCCCCATAATCCTTATGCCAGGGAAAGATTCCAAAAGCTCAGAATTCAGGCGGGAAAAGAGGATATACTTGAAGACCTGGTATTAAATATCCGGCATAACCAGTATGCCAGGCTTGATGAACTGGCTGTACTCCTCTATTACAATCTGTATAATATGCTGGCTGACCTTGATATGCAGTATATGATCATTATTGATATTGATGATAATCAGTATAAGGATTATATAGAATTTCTAGTCTTCAGAGGGATAATAAATATTAACCAGAAAAGACAGTTTGAACCGTCAAAACCTGTTACCAGGGGAGTGCTTGCTGCCATACTATACAATATTACCAGCCTCTTTATGGATACCGGCAGAGCAGAAGCAAACCCCCCGGCTGACAGGTACAGGGATATAACCCTTAATCATAATTATTTTGATATTGTTAAGGTAATGGATTATTATAAGCTGATTGAGCCGAAAAATTCATATGAATATGATGTCACACAGGTTATGAGCGTCGATAATATCAATCAATCAATACAGAGGTTAAAAAAATTAATTACTGATAAGGAGAACTAATTATGGAAATTAGAGACATCAAAGAATTGGAAAGCTTCTTAAAAGATTATCCTGAAGACAGGGATGTCCTGGTAGAACTGGGTATTGCCTACGCGGAACAGGAAGAATATAAGAAAGCCCAGGAAATTTTTGAAAAGGCAACCAAGCTTTACCCGGATGATGCCATTATCTACTATGATCTTGGCTTTCTTTTTAAAATGATGCTTCTGAAAGACAGACAGAGGCTTGAATATTGGGAAGATGCCGCTGATGAACAGGTTATGATGGATGATGCCATTTATTACTTCCAGAAAGCCCTGGAACTAAATCCGGATTATGTAAATGCTCTAAATAACCTTGGTGCTCTTTATGCGATACGGAATGATTATGATGAAGCCATATCCCTCTGGAAGCGCTCTCTGGAGATAGAACCTGACCAGGAGGATGTAAAAGGTGATATACAGGCAATACTGGACAGGCTGGAATAAGATTCCATTATGGAAAGGATCGGTTTTATAGGCGGGTCAGGATTTTACGATTTTGAAGATTTTCAGGAAAAAAAAAGCATAAAATTAAAAACCCCCTTTGGAAATCCCAGCGGTGAATACCTGACAGGAAAGTACAATGACAGGGAGTTTGTTTTTCTTCCCCGCCACGGCCGGAAACATGAATATAATCCATCCAATGTAAATTTCAGGGCGAATATCCATGGTTTTAAGCAACTTGGCGTCAATGACCTTTTTTCTGTGAGTGCGGTCGGATCAATGAAGATGAAACTGAAAATAGAGCATATCGTTGTCCCGGATCAGTTCATTGATTTTACAAAAAACAGAAAAGATACCTTTTTTGACGAAGGGATTACCGTTCATTCTTCCATGGCAGACCCTGTATGCAGTCATAAGCTGTCCTATCTTCAGTCTCTTATGGGAAAGCTGGACTATACCTGTCACATAGGGGGAACCTATATCTGTATTGAGGGTCCCCATTTCAGCTCAAGGGCTGAGTCATTCCTCTTCAAAAGCTGGGGTGTCGATGTTATTGGTATGACCAATGCTACCGAAGCCAGGCTGTGCAAGGAAGCTGAAATCTGCTACTGCAGTCTAAATTTTATTACTGATTATGACTGCTGGCATTCTGAGGAAGAAGATGCTTCCACAATGGATATCCTTAAGGTTCTGGGCAGAAATATACACAGGGCAAAACACATAATAAGGAATATCATGCAGAGCTACAGTCCTGACCGGGAATGCAAGTGCAAGAACAGCCTGAAAAATGCGATTGTTACACCTCTTAACGCGAAACAGGGGATTGATATGGGAAAATACGGCCTTTTACTGGGAAAGTATATCAGATAAAACTATAAGGAAAAAGGATTCATGGGAGGGTAGACCCTCCCATGAATTTCTATTTGCCAAGCTTTCTTTTTAAGCCTTCCTGGGCTGCTGTCAGTATTGCAACCGGGACTCTCCTGGGTGAGCAGGAAACATAGTTCAGTCCTGTCCTGTAGAAGAACCTTACAGAATTAGGTTCTCCTCCATGTTCTCCGCAAACGCCTATTTTCAGCTTTTCATTGATCATCCTGCCTTTCTCTACACCCATCTGGACCAGCTTTCCAACTCCTGTTTCATCAATCCTTGCAAAAGGGTCACAGGGGAGTATTTTCTGTTCAAGGTACTGAGGCAGGAAGGACCCGATATCATCTCTGGAGAAGCCGAAGGTCATCTGGGTGAGATCATTGGTCCCGAAGGAAAAGAACTGTGCTTCTCCAGCTATTTCATCAGCTGTAAGACATGCCCGGGGAATCTCTATCATGGTTCCAACAAGATATTCTATCTCAACCCCGTATTTTGACATGGCCTTTATTGCTTCATCAATAACTATGCTTTTCTGAAGCCTTAACTCATTTAATGTTGAGATCAGAGGTATCATAACCTCAGGGTATACCTTATAGCCCTCTTTTGTGAGTTCACATGCAGCTTCAAATATTGCTCTTGCCTGCATTGCAGTTATTTCCGGGTAGGCTATGCCAAGACGGCAACCCCGGTGGCCCAGCATAGGATTTATTTCGTGCAGGCTTTTTACCTTTGCAGTTATTTTTTCAGGGCTGACATTCATTATTGAAGCAACCTTTCTTATTGATTCCGCATCCTGGGGCAAAAATTCGTGCAAAGGCGGATCAAGGGTTCTTATAGTGACAGGCAGGCCTTCCATCGCCTTCAGGATGCCGTAGAAATCCTGTTTCTGATAGGGCAGAATCTTGGCAAGGGCTTTTTCCCTGTTCTCTGTGCTGTCGGAGAGAATCATCTCCCTCATGGAATTGATTCTTTCCTCCTCAAAAAACATGTGTTCGGTTCTGCACAGCCCAATGCCCTCAGCGCCAAAAGCTCGGGCCACTGCTGAATCCCTGGGGGTATCAGCATTTGTTCTAACGCCCATATCCCTGTATTTCTCGGCCCATCCCATAAACTTGTAATAGAGCTGATATATATAGGATTCTTCAGGCTTTTTTGTTTTGTCCACCAGAACCTGGATAATCTCGGATTGCTTTGCAGGAATTTTCCCGAGAATAACCTCGCCGGTAAAACCATCTATAGAAATCCAGTCCCCTTCCTTGATTATCTTTCCCTGGATATTTATCTCCTTTTTTCTGTAATCTATCTGAAGAGCTTCACAGCCTGCAACACAGGGAATTCCCATGCCCCTTGCTACCACAGCGGCATGGGAGGTCATTCCTCCTTTTGCTGTCAGGATCCCCTGGGATATTACCATTCCTCCAATATCCTCAGGAGACGTTTCATGCCTAACCAGGATAAGCATGCTTTTGTCGCTGTCGCCCCTGTATTTCTGGTATGTCACTTCAGCGTCCCTGGCAGTGAATACAACCCTTCCAGCAGCTGCTCCGGGTCCGGCATTAAGGCCTTTTGCCAGGAGCTTATGGTCATCAAGCATTTTGGCTTTTTTCGTATCATCAAAAACAGGCGCCAGAAGCTGTATAATGCCTTCCGGTTCAACCCTGAGGACGGCATCTTCGATGCTGATGAGACCCTCTTCAGCCATTTCAACAGCAATCCGGACAGCCGCAAAACCGGTCCTTTTGCCGTTTCTTGTCTGCAGCATCCATAATTTGCCTTCCTGTACGGTGAATTCTATGTCCTGCATTTCCCTGTAGTGCTTTTCAAGCTTGTCCCTAATTTCCATAAGCTGTTTATAGGAACCAGGCAGGGCTTTCTCCAGGGATTCCTGTTCCTTTGATGTTTTATCAGATTCATTGACTGGCTGAGGAGTTCTGATTCCGGCTACAACATCCTCGCCCTGGGCATTCCTCAGGTATTCACCGTAGAATTTGTTCTCACCGGTTGCAGGGTTTCTGGTAAAAGCCACGCCTGTTCCGGAATTCCACCCCATATTGCCGAAAACCATGGCCATTACATTCACCGCTGTACCCCACTCATCAGGAATATGATTAATTGTCCTGTATTTAATTGCTCTTTTTGTATTCCATGAATCAAAAACAGCTTTAATTGCGCCCCACAGCTGGGTATCTGGATCAGAAGGGAATTCTTGACCTGTTTCTTTTATCACTATCTTTTTATAATTGTCTACCAGGTTTATCAGGTCTTCAACCTCAAGCTCCGTATCGATCTTTACTCCCCTGGATTTTTTAATGTCATCCAGCAGGTGTTCAAAAGAGCTGTGCTCAACCCCCAAAACCACATCACTGTACATCTGGATGAACCTCCGGTAGGAATCCCATCCTGCCCTGGGGTTATCTGTTTTTTTTATAAAACCTTTAACTATTTCGTCATTTAATCCAAGATTCAGTATTGTGTCCATCATGCCTGGCATTGAAGCTCTAGCGCCGGATCGCACGGAGAGGAGAAGGGGGTTTGCTGGATCTCCGAATTCTGCTTTCATGATCTGTTCTGTATGCCTGATAGCCGAAATAACCTGGCTTTTCAGCTCATCGGGAAGGTTCCTGCTGTTTTTGTAATATTGGGTGCAGACCTCGGTAGTTATTGTAAAACCGGCTGGAATTGGAAGACCTATATTGCACATTTCAGCAAGGTTTGAACCCTTACCACCCAGCAGATTTTTCATGGTTGAATTACCTTCAGCCTTTCCATCGCCGAAAGTGTATACCCATTTTTTACTCATATCTAATACTCCTGTTATAAGTTTTCATTTGAATTTATAATTATGCTTATGTGAAACTGACTGTTTTGTCAATATTTTATGGTATTTGTTGAAATATTTGAGAGAAAGAAAAGGGAGAGCAAGGCTCTCCCTGAAAACCTGTTATGAAAGAACCTCCCTGATTCTGTCAAGCGCCCAGTCTATCTCTTCCTTTGTTATTATCAGTGGCGGTGCAAATCTGATTACCTGGTGATGTGTTTCTTTTGCAAGAATACCTTTCTCGAAGAGCTTTTCGCAGAAAGGCCTGGCTGTACCGCACTCCTGTTTAATCTCAACACCGACAAACAGTCCTTTCCCCCTTATTTCCTTAACATAGGGGCTATTTATCTTTATAAGCTCATTTTTGAAATAATTTCCTAATTCGAAGGACCTGCGGGGAAGGTCATAATTCAAAATCACGTCTATTGCTGCAATACCTATGGCAGATGCCAGTGGGTTTCCACCGAAAGTGGAGCCATGCTCGCCGGGGTTGAATACCTGCATGACTGAATGATCAGCAGCAACAGCGGATAAGGGATAGAAACCTCCGCTTATGGCTTTACCCATTATATAAACATCCGGCTCCACGTTTTCCCAGTCACAGCAGAACATTCTGCCGGTTCTTCCGAAGCCAGTCTGTATCTCATCGGCAATAAACAGGACATTGTTCCTCTTGCATATATCGTAGGATTCTCGTATGAATCCGTCTCTTGGAACAATTACACCCCCTTCTCCCTGTATGGGTTCAAACATGAATGCCGCGGTATTCGCGTTTATTGAGGTTTTTAAGGCTTCTGTATCACCGTAGGGGATTATTTTAAAGTTGGGCGTAAAGGGCCCGAAGCCGTCCCTGTATGCCTCTTCGGTGGAAAACCCGACTATGGTGGTAGTCCTGCCGTGAAAGTTATTTTCACAGACAATTATCTCCGCCTTGTCCCTGGGCACTCCCTTAATTTTGTATGCCCATTTCCTGGCCATCTTGATTGCGGTTTCGACAGCTTCTGCGCCGGTGTTCATGGGCAGAACCTTTTCTTTTTTGGTGATAGTGCAGACCTTTTCCAGAAAATCGCCCATACGGTCATTATGGAAAGCCCTTGAAGTAAGGGTCAATATCTTCATCTGCTCAATGGCCGGTGCCAGGATTTCAGGGTGCACATGTCCCTGATTAACAGCGCTGTAGGATGCCAGGCAGTCCAGGAATTTTCTTCCCTCGACATCATATACCCATACACCTTCGGCCTTCTTTATGACAATATCCAGGGGATGATAATTATTCGCGCCATGTTTTTCTGATTTTTCAATATATTTTTTTGTGATATCTCCTATTTTCACAAGATTAACCTCCTTGTTTTTCTTTGCAAAGTCAAAATAATATGTTAAA
>CAYSKJ010000147.1:0-7632 GCA_964431655.1 uncultured bacterium
AAATTCAGGGGAAAATACCCGTATTTCGGTCATTACAGGCTTCATAGAATATCCTATTGCCGCTTCAAGGACATAGTAAGACCCTATGAATATATCAAGTTGAAGTTCATTATATCCGGGCAGGATGATAAAGAAAAAGGCCTTGAAATGAACTATATAATAGAAAAATCAGGAAAAACATGCCTAAAAGCAAGTTTATCTTTTATAAAAGGAGCCTTACATGATTGATAGAACAGCAATTATTTCAGAAAACGCAAAGATAGCCGGTGATGTTGATGTGGGTGCATACAGCATTATAGGCGATAATGTAAGCATTGGCCAAGGTACAAAGATAGGTTCCCACGTAGTAATAGAAGGGCCGACAGATATCGGCCGCAATAACAGGATATTTCATCACTGTTCTCTTGGCACAGAACCCCAGGATATAACCTATAAAAAAGAAGATACAAAGCTTATCATTGGAGACAGTAATACCATCAGGGAGTTCTGCTATTTTAACCGCGGAACCTTTCATGGAAATCGGAAGACGGTTATAGGCAACCATAACTACCTTATGGGGTATGTTCATATTGCCCATGACTGCATTCTGGAGGACAATATCATAATGGCAAATGCAGTTCAGCTTGCCGGACATGTCCATATATGCAGAAACAGCTTTATAGGAGGGCTTGCAGGCATTCATCAGTTCTGCAGAATAGGGGCTTATACCATGGTAGGAGGAGCCTCTGCAGTCACGGAGGATGTACTTCCTTACTCTATAGTATACGGAAACAGGGCAAAAACTGCCAATGTCAATATAATCGGCCTGGAGCGCAATAACTTCAGCAAAGAAAGAATATCGGTAATAAAAAAGGCATTTCTGTTATTATACAAATCCAGCTATAATACCACTGATGCTGCAAAAAGGCTTAAGGAACTCTACCCCGGTAATAATGACATAGATTATCTTGTGGATTTTATTGAAAAATCTAAAAGAGGTATTGCCGGTCATGCATAACATGAAAAGAGTGAAAACAGCTGTAATAGGCGCCGGCTACCTTGGGACCATACATGCAAGAATATATTCTGAACTTGAGTGCGCAGAGCTTGTAGGCATTGTTGATATCGACAGAGCTAAGGGTCTGGATGTGGCAGAAAGGTATAATGCCAGGTACTTCGAAAATATTGATGATGTTATCGGCCTTGTGGATGCAGTCTCAATAACTGTGCCCACTTCTGACCATCTCAAGGTATCCATGCCTTTTATAAAAAAGGGTAAGGGACTTCTGATAGAAAAACCTTTAGCCCATAGTATTGAGGCTGCAAAGAAAATAATCAGTGAAGCAGAGATGCATAATAGCCTTATACAGGTAGGTCATCTTGAGAGATTTAATCCCGTGATAAATTATGTCAGGGATAAGATACGGGAACCAATGTTTGTCGAATTTATGAGAATCGGGCCCTTTGCAGGCAGGGGAACGGATGTGGATGTCATTATGGAACTAATGATTCATGACCTTGATCTCATTAATTATTTAATAGGCCAGGATATTGTTTCCATTGACGCCATAGGTATTCCTGTATTAACCGATAAAACTGATATTGTCAATGCCCGCATTGTTTTTAAAAACGGGTGCAGGGCCAATCTCATAGCTTCCAGGATAAGCACAAAAAAAGAGAGAAGGATACGAATCTTTCAAAAAGATGGCTATTATAATCTCGATATGATTAATCAGGAGGGAATGTTCCTCTTCAGGCAGAAAAACGATTCCGGTATCTCTGTATCAGAGAGAAAACTGGAAATTATCAAGGGCGAGCCGTTGAAACTGGAACTGAAAAGCTTTCTTGAAAGCATAAAAGACAGCAGGAAACCAGCAGTCTCAGGCCTGGACGGATTAAAAGCTCTTGAGCTTTCCGACAGGCTTAACAGCTCTTTATTCATACCAAAGATTTAGTAATGAAAAGTGTCTTTATCTCCTGCGGAGAAGTATCAGGGGATAGGTACGGGGCGCAAATTGCAGAAAATTTAATCAATATTGATCCTGATGTGAAGATTTATGGTATTGGTGGTAAAGCCATGCTGGAAGCAGGTGTGGAATTGATATACAATATCAGGGATATAGAAGCCATGGGATTTGTCGAGGTATTAAGAAAACTTCCTGTAATCCTGAAAATTATAAACAGGGTTTCCGCTTTCATAATAAACAATGATATTGATGTTTTTGCGCCTATTGATAATCCGGATTTTAATTTCAGGGTTATCAAGAAGATAAAAAAAAGCCGGACCGCCATATTTTATTTTATACCACCCCAGGTATGGGCCTGGAGGAAAAATAGGGTGAATTTTCTAAAAAAGCAGGTTGATAAAATGGGTGTCATTTTCCCTTTTGAGGCTGAATTTTATGCAAAATATGGAATAAAAGCAGTTTTTTCAGGGCATCCCCTGGCAGAAAGATATATAGGGAATGAATTTTCCATGGATAAGTTTGAAAAAAAATACAGAAAGATCATTTCAGGGGAGACCCCCTTCAACCTTGCTCTCTTGCCGGGAAGCAGGGAAACCGAAATAAAAGCCATGCTGCCGGTTTTGTTGAGCACTCACCAAAGGCTTAAAAATCATTTTCCGACAATCAAGTCGCATATTCCCGTTTCTCCCAATGTGGATCATTCCCTGGTGGAGCACTATATAAAAGAGCTGGCAGACGATATAATACTGCATGATGATGTCGACAAAGCGTTCAAATCATGCGATTTTGCCGTTATTGCATCGGGCACGGCCACTCTGCAGGCAAGCCTTTATCCTATACCCTTTATACTGGTTTATAAAATGCACAGCCTCTCCTTTCTGATAGCTAAATTTTTTGCAAGGCTTAATAAAACCCGTTTTATCGGGATAACCAATATTATACTTAATAATGCCGTAATACCCGAATACATACAGGATGAGGCAAGCCCAGAGAACCTGTCGGAAGCTGTATTCGAACTTTTAGCTGATTTCGAAAGCCTTAAAAACATGTTTGAATCCTTCCGTAAGCTTAGAAATATTCTTTACTGCAAGGATTCGATTAGTTCTGTCAGCCTTAATTTATACAAAATGCTAAATCATAAGGATTTGAATTATGAATCTATACCTTAGGTTTTTCAGGTATCTTTTCCGGTATCCTGTCTCTCTTATAGCAGGCTTCTGCTGTATGCTCGTGTTTGCACTATCTTCAGGTTTTTCCCTTGGCATGGTATATCCCCTGATGGACAAGATCTTCCTCAAAGCCCCGGAAGCTGAATATGCAAACCACTATGATATGGATTATCATATGAATCTTTTAGGGCAGGATATGCAATATATAAGGGACCAGCAGCTTTATAATTATAAGGACATCAAGGAGATATTAATTAAAAGGGCAGTTTTCTTCTTTAATAATTCAGACAAAATACTGGTTCTTAAGCTGATAGTAGTTCTTTCAATCATCATTATCACATTGAAGCTATTTTCCGGCTATTTCCTGTCCTTTTTCTTTGTAAAAGTAGAACAGGGTGTTGTTAAGTCTCTTCAGGATGATACTGTAAAAGCCCTGCTGGACCAGAGCCTTTCCTATTTTTCAAAACACAGGATAGGTGATTTTATAAGCAGAATTGTGTCGGATATAAACCTTCTAAAAAATGTTGCCATAAGCAATATAGCGGAGTTCCTTAAAAACTCACTGCTGATACTTGTATTTGTTACTATTGTTATATCGATAAGCTTAAAGCTTTCGCTCATGATAATACTTCTCTTTCCTCCCCTCCTGATAATACTGAGATCCATAAATTTCAAGATAAGGAAGTATACCAACCGGGCACAGACAAATATTGCCGATATAACAGGCACTATCACAGAAACTCTTAACAATATCAGGATAGTTCAGGGATTCATGAAGCAGGAGCATGAATATGCTCGAATTGACAGAAAAACAGGCAAGTACAGGAATGCCAATATAAAGCTGTACAGGATAATGACCCTTTATCATCCCCTGTCGGAATTTCTGGGGACGATAGTTGCACTTTTCATACTTTATTATGGCGGACGCATGGTACTTATCCAGGAATCCAACCTTACTCCCGGAAAATTCTTTTTATTTCTCGGTGCAATGCTCAGCCTGATCCATCCCATGAACATAATATCAAGGCTTATCGGTCAATTCCAGAATGGAATTGTTGCCCTTGAAAGGATTTTCCATATAATAGATTCCCGGCCTGAAGTATTTTCAAGGCCTGGCTCAGTTAAAAAAACAGATTTCAATGACAGAATAGTATTTGAAAATGTATCTTTCTCCTACGATAAAGAGAACTATGTGCTAAAAGACATAAACCTTACCATTCACAAGGGAGACTCCTTTGCAATTGTTGGAAAAAGCGGCTGTGGCAAATCAACGCTTATGGACCTGCTTGTCCGCTTTTATGACCCGGACAGGGGAAGGATACTTATTGATAATATAGATATCAGAGATATCGAAATGAAATCCTTAAGGCATCTTTTCGGCATCGTGAACCAGGAGATTCTGTTGTTTAACACAAATATTTATGAAAATATAGTATATGGGGATGAATTTTCAGATAAAGAGATAGAGGAAGCCCTGGAATTATCCTACAGCAGTCATTTTATCAGAAAACTCAGGGAAGGGCTTAATTTTGAGATAGGTGAAAGAGGTACCAGCCTGTCAGGCGGAGAAAGGCAAAGGCTTGCCATAGCAAGGGCCCTGATAAAAAAGCCTGCAATTCTCATATTTGATGAAGCAACCAGCAGTCTTGACAATGAATCGGAAACCTATATTCAAAAAGCTTTCTCTAATGTCATAAAAGGTAAAACATCTATAATTATTGCTCACCGGCTGTCAACCATAAAGGATGTAGACAGGATAATAGTTATGGAGGAAGGTAGAATTACTGCTGTTGGAACCCATAAGGAACTCTACGGGGACTGCCCTCTGTATAAAAAATACTATGATCTTCAGTTTAACCTGGATTTATGATAACTGTAGGCATAATAACAAAAAACGAAAAAGACAATATAGCTGAATGCATCCGCTCTGCAGAAAAGATTACCGGGAATATCCTTGTAATAGATTCCTTTTCCCAGGACAATACGGCAGATATTGCCATGGGACTCGGTGCCAGGGTTTTAGAAAACCGGTTTGAGGATTTTGTAACCCAGAAGAATCTACTGATCGACAGTACGGATACTGAATGGATATTTATTCTTGATGCGGATGAAAGGATTACTGATGAACTGAGCCTGGAAATAGCCGGAGTAATGCAGAAACCGGAGTATGACGGCTATTATATACCAAGAAAGTCTTTCTACATGGACAGGTTTATAAATCATTCCGGATGGTATCCCGATTATGTGATGAAACTTTTCAAAGTATCCAGGGGGCGGTTCAGCGGCAGATTAGTACATGAAACTGTCTGTCTGAAGGGAAATGCAAAAAAGCTTCACAGCCATCTTCTGCACTACCCCTATAAAAGCCTGTCCCATCATATTGACAAGATAAATCATTATACCCAGCTCTATGCTGAAGGACACCCCGGAAAAAAAAGCTCCGTTATCAGAGCAATTTTCAATGCGCAATTTAAATTTATAAAAACCTTTGTTTTTCAGCTGGGATTTCTGGATGGCAAAACCGGTTTTATTCTGAGCATTATGGCCTCTTATTATACACTGCTCAAATACCTAAAGATAATGGAAAAAAAACAAAAAAGCAAAACCGGTAAGTAAGGGGTATTACATGAGGGAAGGCCATCTTTTGCTTAACCGCTACAAAATCATGAAATTACTGGGCAGAGGCGGAATGGGGTCTGTTTACCTGGCCCAGGATACCTATTGGGGAAATATGCCTGTTGCCGTAAAAACTGTAAATCCTGACAATATGCCTAAAAAATCAGGCTATGCCTTTAATAGATTCAAAAATGAATATGATATTATGACCAGGCTGAACCATCCAAATCTCATAAGGGTAAAAGCCCTTGAATATGAGCGCAAGGAGGGCAGATACTACCTGATAATGGAGTATTTTGAGGGCAGGACCCTTCATGAAATTCTCAGGGAGATAAAGGTCTTTTCAGTTTTCGAAGCTATAAGGATAATGGTTCCCCTTTTAAGGGCGGTTAATTTTATCCACAGCCGGGGCATCATATACCGGGATATAAAACCCCAGAATATTATAATGAGAGATATTGAGAATATAAAGCTTACTGATTTCGGGCTTTCAGATTTCGGAAATATTGACAGCAGAATGATAAGGGGAAGCGTTTTTTTCCTTGCCCCGGAAGTGTTAAAAGGGGAGAGCAGTCCATGCATTGATATTTTTTCCCTGGGCGTACTTTTTTTTAATCTTCTTGCAGGAAAGCCCATCATTGAAGAAAAGACTCTTTCCGGCTGTATTTCAATTCTTCAGGATGAAAAAAAATACAGCAGGCTTCTGGCTTCATGTCTTGAAAATATAAGTTTAAGCGGTGTCAGGGATATAATATCCGGTATGGCAGCCTACCGTGTGGCTGAAAGGTATAAATGCTGTTCTGAAATCATATCAGATATAAACAATCTATCCAGTGATTCTTTTGAATATGAAAGCAGATTCACAAAAGAGGCCTATATTGCTGAATGTGAGTTTATTGACCGGAGAGCTGAATTCAACCGGCTTAAAGAAACCATATATTCACAAGACATAAAAAAAATTCTGACCCTTGTTACCGGGGCTCCTGGTTCAGGCAAGACAAGGCTGCTGTCAGAATTTATGAAATTCTGTGTTTTAAATGATATTGAATACTTTGAATGCGAATGCTGTGAGTCCATCAGCATTCCCTATTACCCGATACTTCAGATAATAAGCCAGATGCTCCTGAAAGCTGATTCCCAGCTTATTAATAAATATGGGGGATTTCTGATTAATCTTCTTCCATATAATGATATTCTCATAAAATATTGCTTTCAGCAGAATGCTGATATCAAATACAGCAGAGAAACCCTTCATCATATCCTTGCAGGCTTTTTGACCGAATATTCAGAAAAGCAGGAAGGCAATGTCCTGATAATTATTAACGATTTTCAGTATTCTGATGAGAACAGCATTGATATTATAGGAAGCCTTCTGGAAAGGATAAAAGATGAAAATACGGGCAAACTGAAAATTTATATCTCAGCCAGCGAAGACAGGGATAAAAGTATGCACTCACCTGTCAGCAGATTCAGAAATGATGAAAATTCCATAAGAATAAAGCCCTTTTCATCAAAAAACGTCGGGGATTATATCAGCTCAGTTTTTGGAAAAAAATTCACCGATAAGACTATTATATCATCCATACCTGTGATAAACCTTACAGTAAAAGGAAATCCCCTTTTCCTCAAGGAATATCTGAGAATGTTGGTAAATGAAGGAATAATAGACAGAGAATGCTCAAAATGGAAGGTTTTTAAAGGGCTGGATCTGGTTAATGTTCCAGGTGACATAAGAGAGCTTATCAGCAAAAGAATACTTTCGCTTCCCATAAGCGGTGAAGAGAGAAAACTGCTTTTTATGCTGGGTTTGATTAAGATTGAGCTTGACATCAGCCAGATACGATGCTTATCAGAAACCTTTTTCACGGGAGACATGGCTGTTTTTCTGGATACCACGGAGA
>CAYSKJ010000148.1:0-7594 GCA_964431655.1 uncultured bacterium
ATAGTCCCCCACCCTTACACTGATTGTAAGGTTACGGCTTCTGGAGCTTTTCTTCCCGTAGGAATCTCCGAAGCTGGCTGAAACTGACCAGTTCTCCGTATCGCTTACCCTGTATCCTATAAAGTAGGGCAGAACCTCTTCATTCTTCAGCAGTTCCATCTCCCTTGCTACTTCGTCCTCCAGGGCTTTTAAGAGCATATCCTCGGAAAAAGCCGATGCACAGAACATCACAAGGGCGAGAAATAATACGATAAGTTTCTTCATGCATATCTCCTGATATTATTTTTGGTTTATGGTCTTATACGAATTTATAAAAAAATTGTTGCCTTCAGGCTCTCAGCAAAGAAAAGCCTGTTTCAGTCAAGAATTCTGAATTCCTCAACCCAGATAACCTCGCAGGAACCTCCGCCTGTATCATTCCTGGTGAGGGAGCTCTTCCATCTCCATCCATCCCCCGCCTCCACATATACCAGATATCCTTTCAGCTCAACTGTATTGCCCTTTTTTACCCTTCCCAGCTCTTTTTCTATATCTTCATCATCTGTGAGCATATGCATATTTGCGCTGTGGGTCTCTATATCCTTTCTCGGTATGGGAAAATGCTTTGTTTTCCAGTAATACCACCGGTTCTTCTGGCTTATTTCTATCTCGTCAAGAACCCTTGAATCACTCATGGGCCCCCATCCCATTGCAAGGTCATATCTGGAAAGGTCTTTTTCCCTTCCGCTCCTGTATTTCTTCTTGCTCAAAACCCTTGCCTTAATATGAAACTCAGCCAGCTTGTCAACCCTGTATTCACCGGTAGTAAAGGATTCGCGCTTTTTAAGGTTTAACTGAATCGGCTCTTCAGGGGCAAGTATCCCGGCTTCCCTTTCAATCGAGGGCTGTCCCTGAAAAAAAAGGAAATAAAATGCTGCTAAAATGATCAGTACAATTACATATTTCATTTTACATAGATCTCCTGCATTATTTTTCGTATTTTTATGGACGCGGTACCGTCCCCGTATGGGTTTACAGCCCTGGACATCCTCCGGTAATGCTCTTCATCGTGCAGAAGAGCATAAAGGCCTTTTTTTATATTTTCCCTGTTATTGCCTACCAGCTGAGCAACCCCTGCCCTTACTCCCTCCATTCTTTCTGTGACATTTCTCATCACCAGTACAGGCTTACCCAGGGCAGGAGCCTCCTCCTGTATGCCCCCCGAATCTGTAAGGACAATATGGCACCTGTTCATCAGGTATATAAGGTAGGGATAGTCCAGAGGCTCTATGAGGTGAACATTCTCTATGCCACCCAGTATGGTTTTCACAGGAGTTCTTACATTGGGATTCAGGTGCACGGGATATACAAATTCCACATCCTCTTTTAAGGCTGTATCCCGTATGGCATTGCACATGTCCTCAAAGGGCTTGCCGAAACTCTCACGGCGGTGTCCTGTAACAAGGATAATCCTCTTTGAAAAATCCACTGTGCGAAAAAATTCCCCATAAAACTTCTCATTTTCACTGATTATCCTCAGTCCTTCAAAAAGGGCATCTATAACGGTATTCCCAACCAGGTAAACATTCTTTCTTATGCCCTCTTTCTTTAAGTTATCAACGGCCTCCTTTGTCGGGGCGAAATGCAGGTCGGCTATGTGCCCCGTAAGGGTGCGGTTCATCTCCTCGGGAAAGGGTGAGTACTTGAATCGGCTCCGCAGTCCGGCTTCAATATGCACAACCCTTATCTTTTCATAATACCCGGCCAGGGCTCCGGCAAAAGTAGTGGTGGTATCACCCTGAACAATTATAATATCCGGCAGGTATTCAGCAAATACACTTTTAATGCCTTCAAGGCACTTTACTGTTATATCAGAGAGGCTCTGGTTATCCCTCATAATATCAAGGTCATAATCAGCCCTGACCCGGAAAAATTCAAGGACCTGGTCAAGCATTCCCCTGTGCTGGGCGGTTATACATACCCGGACGTCAAAGCCCTCGCTTTTTTCGAGTTCCCTTACAAGAGGGGCAAGCTTAATGGCCTCTGGCCTTGTACCGAAAATGAAAAGGGTTTTCAACTTAAGCATGTGTCTGCCTCAAAAAGCATTCTGCCATGACTTTCTGGAAAATATTGTAAGCAGAATTATCTTTAAATCAAGCCAAAAATTCCAATTATTTATATACCACAGGTCGCACTCCACCCTGTTTATCCTTTTCTCCTGGGTATCAGTCGGCCCTCTCCAGCCGTTGACCTGGGCCCAGCCTGTAATTCCTGGTTTGACATAATACCTGAGCATATAGTATTTGACCCTGTCCTGGAATATTTTGTCCAGTTCCGCCCTGTGAGGCCTTGGACCCACAACGCTCATATCGCCCCTGAGTACATTATAGAACTGGGGAAGCTCGTCAAGGTTCAGCTTTCTCAGCATCCGTCCGAAGGGAAAAACCCTTTCATCACACTTTCTTACCGGCCCTGCAGGGCTTTCATCCGCATGAATCATCGTCCGGAACTTGTAAAGCCTGAACCGGCCTCCCTGGCTTTTTGTCCTCTCAGGCCTGTAGAACACAGGGCCCGGGGAGACAGTCTTTATAATAAGGGCTATCAGCAGAAACAGGGGAAACAGAATAATAAGGCAGACGAGGGAGAAAATTATGTCAAATAGCCTTTTTTTTAAGGCATTTCTGTAGCTGTCCAGTGGAGTCCCCCTTATATAGGCTACCGGTATTCTGCCGATATGCCTTATTTTTGAAATATCGCCGGCTGGAACAGGATTGAAGGCAATCCTGACCCTGACTCCATAAAAATCAGCCATTTCAACCAGACTGCCTATGGCTTCTGTCTTATCCGAAGAAAGGGCAATAATTATCTCATCGGCATTGCATCTCTCTATCTCTCTCTTTGCATCAAAGATACCCCCTGTCACATCCGGCCCTCCCCTGTCATCCAGGAACCCGCAGAAATTGCAGGGGGCCTGGAACCGGCCGGCTTCCAGCCCTGCTTTTATCTCACGCCCTGCCTCTCCTGCACCTGCGATGAGGATATTGTTCCTTTTCATCCTGCCCTTGACAATCCTCCAGACGTAATTCCGGGCAAGGATGTAAAACCCGGACTGAAGGAAAAAGAAGAGAGCTACTGTTCCGTAAACAGCAATCCTGGAAAGCTTCAGCTCCTTGGCGGAAAAAGCCAGCATAGACAGTGTCACGGTAAGCAGAAAAACTTTCACGGTATTCACAGCCAGATTATGCAAAAGACCCTCATGGTCCCCACCTGTCAGCCGGTTTCCAGTCATAATGCAGAAAAGCCAGGTAAGGTTCATGAACAGCCCCAGCAGGAAATAACTCCTGCCGAAGGAAAGAAGGCTGCCATGGCCCTTTACGGCTATAACCATGAATAAAAAAGAGGCGTTCAGCAGAAAAAAATCTACTGAAGACATGGCAAAAAGATAATAAAAGAGGCCTTTCTGCATGATTAAAGTATATAACAGCTCTGGTTAAAATCAATTAAATTGATTTAATCCCTGTTTTGTATACCATGGATAATTATGAGAATGTTTATAGACTTTAATCACCCCGCCCATATACATCTTTTCAAAAATATGATCAGGGAGCTTTCACAAAAGGGGCATACCTTCCTTTTATCTGCAAGGGACAGGGAGTGTTCCTTTGATCTGCTTGACTCTTACGGCTTTGACTATATAAAAAGGAAGGGCTACCGGGGAATTAAGAAACTTCCCGGTATTGCTGCAATAAATTACTTCCTCATCAAAATAGCCGGCAACTTTAAGCCCGACATACTCATAGGCGGTGTCGGAAATGCATATATAGCCCACACGGCAGTGCTCCTCGGCAGGCCTTCCTATATCTTTGACGATACTGAATATTCCAGGCTCCAGAACCTCATGACCTTCCCCTTTGCAAAAAGGATTATCACGCCCTCCTGCTTCACGCTTAACCTCGGGAAAAAGCAGATCAGGCACAAAAGCTATCATGAACTGGCCTACCTGCACCCTGACCGCTTCAGCCCGGAAGAATCAGTGCTGAAGCAGGCAGGGGCAAAGCCTCCCTTCGCAGTACTAAGATTCGTCGACCTTCAGGCAAGCCACGAGCTGATGGACCGGGGCATAAAGGACAAGACAGGCCTTGTCCAGGAACTGTCCCGGCACATGCAGGTATTTATATCTTCAGAAACAAGCCTTCCCCCAAGCCTCGAAGGATACAGAATCAGGCTCCACCCCTCAAAACTTCATGATCTCCTTGCCCATGCATCCCTCTATATAGGAGAAAGCGCCACCATGGCCTCGGAATCAGCAGTGCTGGGAATACCCTCCATCCTTGTATCCAATTCAACCCGTGGCTATATAAGGGACCTTGAAGGCTACGGCCTGGTCCATCACGTGCCGGACTGCAGTAAAGCCCTTGATCTGGCCTTGAAATTGCTCAGTAACAAAAGTACAGGGGAGCTGTACCAGGAAAAAAGACAGAAGATGCTTAGGGACAAAATTGATCTGACCTCATGGATGGTTGATTTTTTCTCTTCATTAAAATAGCACGGCGGTTCATCCATTTTACCAGTCTCTCCTGCGCCTTTTCTATACTTGAAAATTATCTTACACTTAGAATGTTATTCTTTATATACTGGATTGCGTTTTCTATTTTCCCTTTGCTTTCAGGATCATTCTTGCGGCAGACATACATCCTCATCCCCATTTCTTCTATAAAATACTTAACTTTTTCTGTATATATGATATCCCCTTTGTTCTCACTTACCACCATGGTCTTGTCCTGATCTGTCACAATTTCTCCTGGAATGCCTGCAATGTGCTCAAAGCAGTCCAGCAAATGGTTTATCAGATCCATAGATGTAAAGGCCCGTTCCTGCAATGCATAGTATTTATAACGACTCACAGAAAGGACTGCTGCAAAAATATATAGTTTCATTCCGCATCTGGTCCGATATTCCCCGAAATCAATCTGTATCTGTCTCCCATGAGGGGGGTCACACACAGGATAGTACCCTCGTGTATTTATATTATACCTGAGCTGATCAGTCTCGGTCAGATACCTGATATAATTGCGCAAACTCCTCTCTGCGACCGGAAGTGGGCCAGATATCTCCTCAAGGTAATCATACACGGCAGATTTCTCAAGCTTCCTGAAGTCATTAAACTTATATACTTCAAGAATATCCTCTTTGTAGGGTTCAAATATCTTGTTACGGAACTGCGCATTCCTTACATACCGAATGCAACTCTTCTCCGGGATATCATATAATACCTGGAGACTGTCCTCCTGTTTAATCCGGTCTCTCTGATGATTTCTGCTTTGGTAAACCCTTGCTTCTTAAAATGCTGTATCTTCCTGTCCATATTCCTTTTGACCATTTTTCAGTCCTTTCATTATGGTATTGAATATGATCCATATTATTATGGAGAGCGGATATTTCCAAAAGGTGCATTTCTATTTTCCACCATTGGTGCATTTTAGTTTACCATTTGCATTTGTATCAGGTATGGGCTGTTTTCGGTACCTGATCCTTCAGGTTCAATAGCTGTCTCTGCATGCATCATAGTTCCACAAATCAACATAGTGCCGAATAGCAGACTTAATAATTTGAATTTTGTCCTCATATTTTATCCCCTCCTCCTCAAAAGTTTTTGTGCTTTTACATCAGTACTATTATTAACTATAAAACTCTTAACAAAAAATCAAGAGGGGGTGCTGCGATAAATAGTGTATCTTTGCAAAATCTGCCTTATTGCTGTCTGCAACTGTTTCTCATAATCATATCCTATTATCTATCTACAATGTTCACAATGTTCAGGAGTGAAATCAAAATTAGCAGCTATGGATTATAGTTATTTTTTTTATTTATTTTGAAAGTTAGATATCAGATATTTGCCCTTTTCGAATATTCTTCAGCAATTTTTTCAGCTAAATTCTTTGCATATGGAGATCCGTTTTTTTGGTAAAAATCTTTCACTTCCTCAAGGCTTTGAATTTCCTCAATATTTTTCATTCCAGCCATATCAGCCACTAATTCCCTTAATATTACCCTCTTTTCTGAAAATATAACAATTCCCATGCTATCCGAGGGATTTCCAAAGCCATCAAAACCGTATCTTACCAACAGGTTTTTAAAGCACTTCATAAGCCTTCTGTGTCGGTCCTGTTTTAACGATGGTTTAAGGAAGCCGTCCTTCAGTATGCCATAGTTCTTTATCCATGTATAATGGTAATGATAACGAAAAATAGCAATCAATTCGCTGAGTTTTAATTGTTTATTTTTAGGAATAGCATCCCAGGGCGCTTTATTTAGAATACCCCTGCCAAATTCTTTCTGAAGAGATTCAATTACTTTAGGGTCTGGCGGCAGAGAGGAATTCAGAATTCTTGTACCGGGAAGTATTTCCACCCTAAGAATAACAAAGCCGAAAAAACTTGCAATTTTCCAGTTGCAGGTAATATATACGCCATTTCCGAGTAATCCATCACAGGTATATAGGCATCCTGTCTCATCGTCTCTGAACCAAACACGGAAACCATGGCGGTATATGGACTCAGCCTTATACAGAGAAGTCCCATGATAAAATACATGATTATGAAAATTATTAATAATTTCGTTTTCATTAAGCTTAAGCATAACTGATATCAATATAGTAAAATTTGGAATCTGTATTTGTGACTGATAGTAAAATCAGTTTTCACCCTTCACCTCAAATCTTAAAAATCTCAAAAAATCTGATCCATAATACTCAGAACTTGATAATATTCTGCTTATATTTTTGAAATCTTAATAATCTTAGGCAATGACTTCTGATGAGTCTATAAAATATTACCAAAATTGTTTAATGTATAGGATTTTTGGCATCTTTTAAGGCAAGAATAACAATAGCTTCCCCTTGATTATTATAAATCCTGATAAAAAATATTTATCTATACAGGAGCAGAAGCTCTTAGGTATTCATGAGGTGATGCCCTTGATTCTATGACAGGTATTTCTGTAGGATATATACCTATATGTTTTAATATCTTTATAATCTCATGCCTTTCCTGAATAAAGGCTATTATTTTCATATCAAAGCTGCAGACGAAAAAACGCGACATTTCAATGGATCTACCTCATATACCCCGTATATCAGCATTGTCCATTTTCCTGCGGAAAGATCTATTATCTGGAGAGTTTTTCAATAGCTTTATATTCTTATCTATACACTTTTTTTCTCTTTTGCTCCTGGTAACATTGAAATATTATCCGTAATACTGGTTAATTCAAAATTCATCGAGATCTGGAATATATAAAGAGACTGTGAAGAAATTTAATGGTATCTGTTTAACTTATGATATATTTTGCAAATAGCCTTAAACCAGAACACTAGAATGAGGTAAAGTTATGTATTTGATATTACGGTAAACTATCCTTATAACCTAAAAATCTCCTATAAAACATATATACGATAAATCCGAGCAAAAATCAAGAGAAACACTATAAGAATCACAGCTCATTATCTAATTTTTTTCTCTAAGTAATTAAAAAAGAGGAATTCCATTATATTTTATGTATTTTTGAAGCTTTAGGACCACTTTTATGTAGTAAAATTGCCTGTTCTTACGCACCT
>CAYSKJ010000149.1:0-7564 GCA_964431655.1 uncultured bacterium
CATCCGGCCAGCTTACACCGGAGACTTTGAAACAGCAGGTGCTGGATAACAGGCTAAACAGTTCATGCCAGGGCAATTTGTATTTCAGCTCTAACAGCATTACAGAATATACAACGGTGAAAAATATGCTGAGAGACGAGCTTTACCCGTTCCCGGCTCTGGTCCCTCCCATGCCCTGGCTTGACAATGTGCCCCCGCTTGAGCCTGCATCTCTGGATGCAATACCCTCCAGAACCGGTACACTGCTTGTATGGAGCAGACCGGAAGCTGCCGCCGATGGCGAGTATCCCAGCAGGTATATACTTTATTATTCTGTTTCCGGAGAAATTGATACTGATAATCCAGGCAATATACTTTATATGACCGCGATAAGCGATGAACCTGAGCTATCTTTCAATCATCAGGCAGGGGGAGCCTATTATTATGCCGTGACATCCCTTGACCGCATGGGCAATGAAAGCCAGCCGACACTTTCAAGCCCTGTTGAGGATCCTTCAGGGTTCATTGCTTCAGCAGTAAGCCCATACAGCATATATCTCAGCTGGATCAAAAACCCCGAGCAGGATGATGTCATGATAGCCTTCAACACATCGGATAATTTCGGAATTCCCCAGGGGGTATATACACCCGGGCAGACCATTGCCCAAGGAGGCACGGTTATTTGCACGGGTTCCGGCACAAGCTTCACCCATGACAGCCTTATTCCCGGTACCCCATATTATTATAGAATATGGTCGTTAAACGCCATTGGCCAATATTCAGAAGGCATTGCCTCCAGTGCATCCACTTATCCCGCGGAGCTTTACACCCTGTCCCTTTATGCTTATCCGGAGGATGGCAATTCTCTCAGCGGTGCAGGTGTCTATTCCCAGGGGGAAACTGTTTTCATCGAGGCTTTCAGTGATGATTTCAGCTTTTTTAAATGGACAGGGGCACAGGAGGATATTATCCTCCTGCAGGACCCTTGCCAGCCGTCAGCCTCTTTTACCATGCCTGCCAGAGACATTAATTTCAAGGCTCAATTCATAGAGGATACTCTCCAGGGAAAATCAGCTATGAGTTTTTTAAGCCCTTCCTGTAAAGGAACATATCTATGGTCTTATGAGGAGGGAAGTTCCCTGAATTATGATTCCAGGCTTTCAGTCTGGACAAATATATCTGGCCTGTCATCTTCAAAGATGCTTGCCGGGGATATACTGGGCAGTTCCAGCCTGCAGATCATCAGCATTTTTCCCGGATACGGGCTGTGGTATTACAATATCACCCAAAATGTATGGACTAATATCATGGGAAGCTCGGTTTCATGCCTTGATATTGCTCTATCATGGACCGGCGATTACCACCGTCTTATTGCATCCTTTGAAGGATACGGTCTTTATTTCAGGGAGACCGGGGGCCAATGGCACCGCCTGACCCCTGCACATGCCGATGCTCTTGTTACCCTGAATTTCGACAGGGATGATCAGGGTACGGATGAACTTATTTTTACAGTCCCATGCTGCAGTGGTCTGTTTCTCTATGATTTTGACCTTCAGAATTTTGTAAAACTGGAGATGCTGTCACCTTCCAGTATGATTTCTGCAGATACCGATGGAACCGGGTTTAAGGAACTGGTATGCGTTTTTGATTCAGCAGGAATATATATCGGCAGATACAGCTTTCTTCCGGGTCTGGCTATGGACCGGGAAAATCCGTTTTTTTCCAAAGGCCATTATGATACACTGAAATCCTACGGCTCTATTGAATGGACCAGGATTACCTCAGCGGTTCCCATGGAGGGCCACCAGCCGGGTTATGCTGATATTGAGGGGTCTCCAGGCAAGGAAATATTTATGGCCTTTAATGGCAGGACCTACTATTATTCCTGCGATACATCCGCATGGGTGACCTTTCTCTATGCTCCCCTGGACAGGATAATTTCAGGGAGGTTCAGCCAGGGTTATTTTGACGATCTGATTGTGCAGGCAAGCCAGAATAAAAATATCTATCTCTACCTCAGCCGGACAAATTCCTGGGAGATTATTGCGGTTTCAGCTGATGCCGGTGCATTGGCACCCTATTGACCCTAAATAATCCTGCGATTATTATCATATCTTTTTGGCAAAATTATAATTTCAGGGTAAAATTATTTATCAAAGCAAAAAGGAGATATAGATGAAGAGGCTCTTTATCACAGTCATATTATTCTGTCTGGTTTTTTCTGCCCGGATGCCTGCCTGTACAACTCTGATTGTCACAAAAGGGGCATCCTCCGACGGTTCTGTCTTTGTTGCCCACAGCGATGACAGCGAGCTTTTTGACCAGAGGCTGGTCTATGTACCGCCTGCAGACCATGAGCCTGGATCCATGCGTGCGGTTTATTATGATGCGGCATCCCTGGGCGACAGGCCGGAGTATCATGGATATGCCTTAAAACGCTATACAGGGCATGACCGGGGACCTTCTTATATTGATGATAACAGCCCCCAGAGCATTCCCCTGGGCTATATTCCTCAGGTAGAGCATACTTACGGGTATTTTGACGGATCTTATGCCATGATGAACGAGCACCAGCTGATGTTCGGCGAGTGCACCAACGGAGCAAAAATACAGCAGGAACCGGTTCCGGGAAAACTTATCTTTTACAGCGCGGAACTGAGCAGGGTAGCAGCCGAGAGATGCACAAAAGCAAGGGAAGCTGTGGAACTTATAGGGCATCTAATAGAAACCTACGGCTACTATGGAACCGGAGAAACCCTTCCCATTGCAGACACACGGGAGGGATGGGTGATGGAGATGGCACCGAGCCCCGAAGGCAAGGGTGGATTATGGGTCGCGAAAAGAATTCCGGATGGAGATGTGTTTGTTGCTGCAAATGAATTCAGGATAAGAGAAGTGGATACCAAAGATCCGGATATGCTCTACTGCAAGGATCTTCATTCTATTGCGGAAAAACACGGATGGTGGAGTCCCCGTGAGGGAAAACTTGACTGGCTGAAAACCGTAAGCGAGGGGGAGTACAGCCATCCCTACTATTCCCTCCGGAGGGTATGGCGACTGCAGTCCAGGCTTGCGCCCTCAAAGAAGCTTTCACCCTGGGTGGAAAACGGCTTTACCAGAGAGTACCCTTTTTCCATAAAACCTGACAAAAAACTTGAGATCAGAGATGTAATGTCGCTTTACAGGGATTACTATCAGGATTCGGAATTTGACCTTTCAAAGGGCCTTACCGCAGGCCCCTTCGGTTGCCCCTACCGGTATCCAGGTCCCATGGATGCAGGCGGTGATACCGGCGATCCCGATGCAGAGCTTAAGGGTGCCTGGGAACGCCCCCTGTCTATCTACCGGTGCGGATACAGCTATATATGCCAGGGGAGGGAATGGCTGCCCGACCCGATAGGCGGAGTGCTGTGGTTCGGACCCGATGAGCCTATGAGTACCTGCTATGTTCCTTTTTACGCTGGTGTAAACATGATTGCCAGGCCCTACTATACATGTGATACGACCGTGTTCAGCCAGGAAAGCGCCTGGTGGGCCTTTAATTTTGTTGCTAACTGGGCGGGCCTTAAATACAGCTATATGATAAAAGATATCCGGGAGAAACAAAATGAAATTGAGACTGCCATTATAGACAGCCTTGCAAAGATTGACAGTGAAGCCCTGGAAGCATATCAGAAAGATCCTGATAAAGCAGTAGAGCTGATAAGCCATTATTGTGAAAAGCAGGCACAGAGCGTTGTAGATAAATGGTGGGAGCTCGCCTGGCTTCTGGTGGCCCGTTATGATGACGGATATGTTAATTATCCCGGGGAAATGGCCCAGGAGGTCGGGTATCCTGATGAATGGTATGACGGATCTGAATGGAAGGATGGCCCGGTGAGCTATAAAAGGCCGCAGGAAAGGAAGCCCTGAGCCTTTAATATTATAAAATCCAGATACTTTTATATAATAAATAGCTTTTAGGGAGGTTCATTATGAAAATTGCCATGATTGCGGGTATTGGCATTATTTCCTTTTCCGTTCTGTTATTTTTCACGCAGAGCATTTGCTCTGAATCTGCCCACAGTGAGATAATCAGGATTGGTTCAGCAGGTGAAGACGATGTTCTGCCCGATTTTCTCAGCAGATTATATTCTGCTGTCAAAGTTGATGTTAAGCCGGACATATTGCAGTATGAACTTCCCTTAAGCACAGATAATATCCCCGATTTCTCCAGCACAGCCAGTAAGCTTAACCTGTCACAAGACGCTGTGGAAAAGCTCCTTGCCAATGGCTTTACTGTGTTTTCCTACGGTAAAACCGACGATATAATAAAGCCCTACAAGGACCTTAAAGATAAGGAAGTGCCTGTCATTGTCACAAGCGATACATTGCTTTACCTCTTTCATATACAATTTGGCGAGACCCTCAGGGAGATTGAGCAGAGGGAATTCTACAGCGATCTTGTTTTAATTACCGAAAAAATGCTTGGCAGGAGCATTGAGCAGTACCGTGTTTTCAGCGGGGATTTGAAAAGAGCTGCAGAAAGGAATATGGCATTCTTTTCAGTAGCCATGATGCTTTTGAATCCCCAGATAAAAGCAGTAAAGGAAGTAGAACAGATTGCGAACATGGAGCTGGAGCTTATAAAAGCCCATCAGGGGTTCAGCAAGTCTCCCCTGTTCAGCTACCGCGAGGACTATTCCCAGTATGTTCCCCGGGGGCATTATACGCGCAGTGAGGAGTTGAAAAGGTATTTCAGCGCAATGATGTATTACGGTAGAATGGCATTCCTTTTAAAAGGGCATGAGAAATACGGTCCTGAATCCCCTCCGGCAGAAGCACTGGTTTCTCCAGAAGAAGCGCGTATCCAGACGCTCCAGGCCCTTTTGATTTCAGCAGAAGCGGGATGTATTCTTGAGAATGGAAAAACTGTTATGGAGCTCTGGCGGCGCATTTACACCGTTACTTCCTATTATTCAGGCTTTTCTGACGACCTTTCCCTGTATGAATACCGTGATGCGATGAGGAAGGTATTTGGACAGGAGTTTGATGCAGAGGAGCTTTCTGATAATGATAAGGTTTTAAGCATAAAGAGGGAACTGGCATTATTGCCCAGTCCGCGTATATACGGGGGCACAGGCGAATCAGCCATAGTTCTGCAGCCCGGCCAGTCCCTGGAAGAAGAACAGCTGGACAAAATGCTGGACAGGACAAAAGGATTCAGGTTCATGGGGCAAAGGTATATTCCGGATTCCTATATGCTCGGCCGGATGGTTTCACCTTCTGCAGGCCGGTTTTCAGGAGAGGGAAGCCCTTTTACCATGATAGAAACCCCTGCCGGCACGCTAAGGGGTTTTCCCCGGGGCCTGGATATTATGGGTATTCTTGGATCCCTGCGGGCTTTTGAAATCCTGAAAGAGGAGGGAGACCTGGATTATACGGATTATGAAAAGGCTCTTGGAGAAATTCGCAGTACTTTTTCCGATATTTCCGAAACAGAATGGAACAGGAATCTGTACTGGAGCTGGCTCTATGCCTTGAAAATACTGGTAAGTTACGACTATTCAGGAAATTACCCGGCATTTATGAAAACCGCAGCATGGACTGACAGACAGCTGAACCTTGCCCTGGCCTCATGGGCAAGCCTCAGGCACGATACTATACTTTATGCCAAGCAGAGCTACACACCAGCCTTCGGAGTAACATCCCACAGGCCTCAGCCTCCCGCACCAATGCCTGTAAGAGGTTACGTGGAACCCGTTCCTGAGCTGTATGCGCACCTGCTTTCCATGACAAGGATGACCGGTACTGGACTGAAAAAGCTGGATGTTCTGGACTCTGAAGCAGAAGAAAGGCTGTGCGCCCTGGAGGGCATACTTGAAAAGCTCCTGGACATTTCAGTCAGGGAGCTTAAAAATATAGAACTGACAGAGGATGATTACAGCTATATCAGGAATTTTGCCCAGAATCTGAAGGGTACGACAGCCGGTGTGGACAGTGAGGGAATGAAGACGACAATGATCGCGGATGTTCACACCGACCAGAATACCCGCCAGGTGCTGGAAGAAGGTACAGGCTATGTAAACCTCATGGTTGCTGCCTGCATGCTTCCCGATGGCCATATTATGCTGGGAGCCGGTCCTGTATTGTCTTATTATGAGTTTAAGCACCCCATGGATGATCGGCTGACCGATGAAAAATGGAGGGTTATGCTTCTTGAGGGTAAAGGGCCATCCGTTCCTGAATGGACTGGCAGTTTTCTCAGCATAACCAGATAATGGGTTTCGCAAATTATTGTTTATTGCTGATTAGATATTATAATGTTATAAAAATATGAGACTTATAAAATAAATGATTAAGGAATTTATTTATGGATGAAAATCTTATGCTGAATCTGGAGCTTACCCAGTCGTTTTTAAATATCCTCTACTCGGGATACCAGGGGAAGCATGTATATCTTAATATACTGGGACAGCTTGGATACAGGCAGTATAATCCCGGAGAAATCGGGGAAACAAAAAATACCCTGGACAAACTCGGTTCATGGGCTCAGGAGATCTGGCAAAGAAATCCTCTGATAAAGAGGCTGCCAGATGATAAACAGCGTCCTGAAGCAAAAGAGATATTCAGGATTTCAAAGATTTATTCAGGAGAGCTTTCAGATATTTCCCAAAAGCTGAAAGGAGCTGTTAAAACCTGCCAGAAGCTGCAGGAGAAGGAAAACTCAAAATTAGCCATGGCCTGTCTTGGGTTTATGAGCTATGCCAGGGAGCACTATATCAATGGCCTGGTTCATTTTTACGAGACCTTCAACTTTGAAGAACAGGCAGACCGCTACAGGCAGCATAAACTGCATGCACAAAACAGCATCCGGATTGTCCATTTTTATCTTGAAAAGATTAAGACCGGCCTGATAAACCAGGAAGAAGGCCTTTATAACAGGTTTTTCATCGACACAGTCATGATGCCTTATATGTTTTCAGCCCAGGTGCAGGATATTAACATGTGTTTTGCCGCATATAAGAACCGGTATGATCACAGCGTATTTGACATGGCAGAAACTAATGCCTTCAACTGGGAAAAATACGGCATAAAGCCCGAATTGGCAAGCTACTGGGAGGCCTATGGCTTTATGCCTGATGATGCTGTTGAATGGATAAATTCAGGATTTAATTCACCCGGATATGCCGGAGACTGGAAGAACCGGGATTTTGATGTCCGCAGTGCTGTGCAATGGCACGATGCGGGCTTTTCACCCAGGAAGGCTCATTATTATGCCCTTAAAGGTATTTATGACCCGGCAGAAGCCGGCAGTCCAGATGATGAATGATTTAAGAAAGTACCCTGAAAGGCGGGAGAGGTATGAAAAGTCTGCTTGTTTTTCCCATAGAAAAGGAGCGGAGGTATTTTGCCGGCTTTCTGCAGAGGCAGAAAATAAGCTTAGAGTATTTCAGCATGGCAAGATCAGGAAATCTGATTTATGCGCCTTCCATAAACGCATATCTTGCAGTGGGAGGGCACGGCAAGGTCCAGTTCGGTCTACAGTCGCAGTATCTGCTGGACAGGCTTGAGGGGATTGCCTTTTTGTTCTGCATTGGTTCAG
>CAYSKJ010000150.1:0-7547 GCA_964431655.1 uncultured bacterium
ATCTTTTATTATAAAGCATGCCTCACAGAATAATTGATCATGACAATAAAAAAATATGTATTGACAGAGCCCTCTCACTTGATTTAATTCTTATAGCAAAGCTTTTTATAATCAGATTCGGTATGAGTAGAAATCCTATATATTACAGTATATTGAGAAAATAGCCGAATTACCTGAAAAAATTCCTGAGATATCATCTAAGCAAAAAGTATAAAACATGGAAACGGAATAGAGATTGGAGCATCCTGTAACCCTCTTTTTATAAACAGTAATGTTAATATAAAGTATGTCGACATACTTGATGAGACTGAGCTCTCACGGATCTACGGCGAATATGAACCCGGAAAAAAGCTCTCCCCCCCCGTGAATATGTAAAGGTTGATATTATAGATGATGCTGAGAGACTCTCCAGATTTAACGATGAATCACTGGATTTTATTATAGCAAATCACATTATTGAACACACAGTAAACCCTATGCAGGCTATAGTAAATTTTCTAAGGGTATTGCGGGATGGCGGAATTATTTTTCTTGCAGTTCCAAACAGAAGAAGCACCTTTGATCGCGTAAGACCGCTGACTGAGGTAAATCATTTAATAGATGTATTTGAGACCGGACATGACAGTCATATTGAGGAACACTACCTCGAAGTTGTAAAGCTGGTGATCCAGCATAATAATGCAAACGGTTAAACAAAAATTATTTATTTACATATACTGATAAACATGCATACTACTCATGTATCCCCAGTCGAGGGAAAAAGGCGCTAAAAGATGCCGGGTATAAGATATGGCTGCATAATAGTTATTTTTGCTTTCCTTTCCGCCTGTATGAACTGCAATAAAAACGGCCTTTCGATTGATCTTTCCATGTATCAGTATAATGATACAAAAAGCCTGGTTAAATATATCCATGAAATATCCCTGCTGATTGAAAGAGACGGTCTGGACTGCCTGCAAAACTATAGAAAAAAGAGAAACAGGTATGGCAGTGATTCAATGGATTATTATTTTTACGTTTATGATATGGAAGGGACCAATGTTTTTCACGCAGGTATGCCTGAACTGGAGGGAAAGGACCTTTCCGAAATAGAAGATAAAAGCGGCAGGAAGATAACAGAGCTTGTAATTGAAGCGCTGGACAATAAGAACAATCCTCATGCATGGGTCCACTACTTCTGGTGGGAACCGGGCAGGATATACCCTATCCCGAAGTCTTCATGCCATTTCAGGGTAAAGACACCCGATGGGTCTGATATTTTTGTCGGGGGAGGAATTGATTATCCCCATGAAGAACGTGAATTCATACGTATTATTGTCGACAGCGCCTCGGACCTTATAAAAGCAAAGGGCGCCGATGCCCTAACGAAAATCTCAGATCCCACTTCCCAGTTCAATTTCAGGGACATACGAGTTTTTATCTTTGATTCAAGCGGCCAGTTTCTCATTCAACCTGTAGTCGATTATTCATCTGCTGAGTTTAATGTCCTTGACTTCGTTGATGAATCCGGTCATAAACCCATAAGAAGCGCATTAAAGAAGCTTGAGAAATCAGATTATGCCTGGGAGATAATTATGGCAAAAAACCGCTACAAAAGACAGCTCGTAAAAAAAACTGTATATATCCGCAAGGAATGTCTGGAAGGCAGAGAGATATATATCTCGGCCATAACCGATCTGCCCCAGCCCCCGTTTAACTGATAAAGGATGTCTGACCATGGCCAAAAAATATGAATATTCGCTGAATGAAATCCCCCCTGCGGGGCACCTCCTTGTGCTGTCTTTCCAGCATATAATGCTTATGGTAATGTCTCTCACCCTGCCTATTATTTTTGCCAGCCAGCTAAACGCCTCCCCTGATTTCACATCAGCTCTGATTGCCTTTTCCATGATTTCTGCCGGGCTTGGTTCTATTTTCCAGTCTTTAAGGCTGAGATACCTCGGTTCAGGCTATTTATGCCCGAATTTATGCGGTCCTTCCTATTTCAGCCTCTCCCTTTCCGCTGCCTGGACCGGCGGATTGCCTTTGATGCGGGGAATTACAATGGTGGCCGGGATTATTGAGATGGTCATGGCCCCCCTGATACAAAAACTGAAAAGGGTATTCCCGGGTTATATCGTAGGTTTGGTCGTAGCCATGGTAGGAATCAGCGTAATCAGCAGTGCTGTTTCTTCTTTTTTCGGCATATCCTATTTTGAGGACTCAATAAACAATAATGCTATAATTATAGGATTCATCACCCTTATGGTCATGGTCTTGAGCAATGTGTGGGGCAAAGGATTTTTTAAGATGTACTGCCTGCTTATAGGAATGATAACCGGGTGGATTACAGCCCTGATCCTTGTCCCTGAATATGTGCAGGACCTGCAGATAGTAAAATACAGCTCATGGTTCGCTTTTCCGAACTACAGCTCGGATTTTTTCAGTATAAGGTTTGACTGGAGACTGCTTTTGCCTGTTTTGGTGGTGGGCATCAGCGGATCCATAAAGTCCTTCGGGAACCTCCTGGCTGCCCAGAAAATTTCTGAACCTGGCTTAAAGGAACTGAATTTCAAGCCCCTGAGAAACGGTCTCATGGCTGACGGCCTGTCCACTCTTTTATCTGGAGTTTTAGGGGGCATGGCTGTAGATACATCCTCAAGCAATGTAGGCCTCGCTGCTGCTACAAAGATTACAAGCCGTTGGATATGCCTCACTGCCGGGATTATCTTTACGCTTCTTGCTTTTTTCCCAAAACTGCTTATGGCCCTTTCCGTAATGCCGAAGCCTGTTTTAGGGGCATCCATTATATTTTCCGGCTGTTTTATGATATGCACAGGCCTGATTGAAATGTTCAGCGAACATTGGGACCCGCGAAAGACCTTTGTCATTGGGATATCGCTGTTCTTCGGGCTGAGCACAGGTTTTCTCCCTTCCCTGTATGCACGAGCCCCCCGGCTTATACAGGCTTTTTTTACCGATCCCCTTCCCACTTCAACAATCCTGGCTGTCCTGATGCATCAGATAATTAATCTCGACCTGTGGTTTACAAAAAAATAGATTATAAAAATTTTTCTCAAAAAAAGCCTTCAGGAATCTTTTTTAATCTGGCGCTCTATGGACCTATTATGGAGAATCTTGCTCAGAGGATTGGCTGAATCCAATGAGTCCAGAATATACTTTAATTCTTTGATTTTTTTTCCAATACTGAAAGCCCTGGTTCTATCATAAAGCTTTTCATATAAACAAATGGACTTTTTTAGGTATTCTTCATCGGCATCATAATTGTAAAGCTCTGAATATAATACAGCCCGGGAATAATCATCGCCGTATTCATCAAGAAGACTAATAATTTCGTCAATGGCCATATTTTTTTTCGTTTTTGCTGACACCCTTAAGGATTGAAGCCTGGAATGAAGGATACCTTTATTATCCATAAGCTCTGTGGAAATATCCCTGGCCACATCACTATATATGCCGGCCTTTTCAATATCCCCTTTCAGAAGGCAGATCTGGGATTTCTTTATCATTGAGTCGACTGCTTCCAGGGGTTTTTTTTCAAGCCCCTTAAATACTTCCCAGGACTGGTAAAATAGATTTGAGCCTTTTCATAATCCTTCCGGGTAAAATAGATATTTGCGATTGAATTAAGCACATTCCCTGCCTCGCGCATGTCTTCTATTTCTTTAAAAAGCTCGATGGCTGTGAAATACTTTCTAATTGCCCTGTCATACTGCTCAGTCTCCATATAAATATCGGCAATATCATAAACGGCAGCGGCCTTTCTACTTTTTTGACCCATTTCGCCAGCAATCCTTACATACTGTTCCAGGTATTCTATGGCCTTGTCATATTCGCCAAGTATATGGTACAAAAAGCCAATATTACCGACAGATGTTGCGAAACTGCTCTTGTCACCGGTCTGGCGGGAAATGGCCAGGCCTGTCAGATAGTACTCAAGAGCCTTATTAAATTCTCCTTTTCTTTTATAGAGAGATCCGATATTATTAACAGCCATACTGTAGCTTATTTGATCCCCCAGCTCCCGGCTGGCATTCATGAAAATCTTCTGGTATTCCATTGCTTTATCAATTTCGCCCAGGAGCTTAAATACTATCCCGATATTTCCGGCAACCCTGGCCATACCCTCTATACAGCCCGTCTCAAGCAGGAATTTGTACTGTCCCTGGTAGCACTCCAGCGCTTTTTCATATTCCCCCCTGTTAAAATATGCATTGCCCTTGTTGCCCATTATTGTTGCAATACCGCTTTTATCGCCTATTGATTCTGCAAGTTTTCTGAACTGCTCATAATATGAAATAGCCTTTGAATAATCTGCCAGCATAAAGTATATATGACCAATCTGGGAAAGTGCTGTAAGCACGCCCCTGCTGTATTTGTTTTCTCTGCATAATTTTAAGTATAATCTGTAGTATCTCAGGGCAGTTTTATATTCATATACCTTATGATTATAAACTGCAAAATTATAGATTGATTCCGCAAAAATGGTTTTGTCCTGAAGTGGCCCTGAAAGGTCATAGCTCCGGTCAAAGCAATCCTTTGATCTGGTAAAATCACCCTGTTTCAGCAATATATGGCCAAGCTGATTATAAACTCTGCAAAGCACTGCCCAGTCTTTTATCCTTTCTGCCAGAGGTATCGACTCTGATAATAACTGAAAAGCCTTTGACCAGTTCCCGGTAATTTCAAGTGCCTTTGTTTTTTTTAAATTAATCTCAAGCTTGGTTTCTGAACCATGGGGCCTCAGATCCAGGGCTATATCATAAAATTCTACTGCCTTCTGATTAAAATAGTTTGCAGAAGCATAATCTGCACTTTTTTCATAAAATAGTGCAGCCTTTTCATGATTCTTGCCTTTATGGTAATGATAGGCAATCTCCTCGTAGTATTGAGGCTGATTTTCATAATAGCCCTCAAGAGCGCCGGCTATATAAAGGCTTTGTCCTTCAATATCCCCTATAAAACTCTTAATAATATCCTTGATAAGACTGCTGTTCAGAATATAGGCTATCTTATCCTCTGCAAACCCACCCTTTATTATCTCAAAGCGCTCCAGTTCAAGCAGTATTCTTGCAGCATCATAACCTCCCATATCCATCAGCAGATATTTTGCAAAGTCAATGCTGAAATCAATTCTTAAAAGTGATATTGCCGTTAGAATTTCCCTTTTGCCCTTTTCAGCCATGAGTATTTCAACCCTGGATTCTATTATATCCTTAAGGTTTGAAGGTATGTCATCATCTTTTAACGGTCCGGTCAGAATCCAGCAATGCCTGTCCTTGGCTATACGTCCGCTCTCAAGCAGGGATTTAATAAGCTCCCCCAGAAAAAGGGGGTTGCCTCCAACCTTCTGGTTTATAATTTCGATGGAGTTTTCAAGTCCTTCATCAATAAAATCACGGCCGAACACATTATAAACATATTCTTTTACCCCGCTTAATTCAAGGGGATAAAGGTCCGACATAATGGTTTTCTCATGGGAAAGCATAACCTGAATATAGCTATTCGGCTTTATTTCATCGGTATTAATGTTTGCAGCAATCTTTATAAGGCCGTCATGCCCGGCCATCTTACCCAGAAGTGAATTAATTATTCCTGCAGATCCCTCATCAAGCCACTGCATATCATTGATACAGATAATTACAGGATTTCCGCTTTCCCTGGCGTATTGAAGTATGTAATCCGATATATCCCGGTTTATAATATCCTTCCGGGTCGCCGGATCCTCCAGGTATCCGGCATACTCCGATTCCTGCCTGCCGAGGATTAGACCGAGGCATCGGGAATATCTTGATTGAAGTTCATCACTTCCCAGTGCCACTATCTGATCAATTATATCATGGATTGAATAATAGGGCTTTGTTGCACCCTCAATACAGCTGGAATCAAAAAATGAAATATTGTTCAGCACGCAGTATTTCCTGAATTCTGACAAAAGCCTGGTTTTACCTACTCCTGAAGCTCCTCTGTATATCAGCATAGAAGTATCATTTATGGATAACAGGATTTCTTTCAGCCTTTTTATTTCATCTCTCCTGTCAGCAAAGGAATTGCCCAGCACATAACTCTGCATTGTCTCCTTTGTCTCACACTCAAAATCCATCCCAAGATATTTATTTATATCTATTATGATTTCACTTCCTGTCTGATAACGGTCTTCAGGGCTGAAAGCCATCATTTTAGGCAAAATTTTTTCAAGGTCTTTGCTTTCAATCAGCTGAGTCCTGTCATGGAAATAATCCTTATAGGACTTTTTTTCTGAAATTATACGAAGTATTTCGTGGTTATCAACCTTATCAGGGTCAAAGAAAGGGATGCCTGCAAAAATCTCAAAAATCACAAGCCCCAGGGAAAAAAAGTCAGATGATAAACTAAGGCCACCTGTAAAAATATCAGGAGAAAGATAGGATATTGTCCCCCTGATACTCCTGTCTTCTCCCTTTTCAGTAAAGGCTGATATCCCAAAATCAAGCATTTTAACAGAACCGTTGTAAATCATGATATTCTTGGGTTTTATATCCCTGTATACTATATTCCTGCTGTGTATATAATCAAGCGCTCTGAGAATCTGCACTATTATCCCTAAACCATCTTTTAATTCCGCCTTGCCATGGCATTCAATATAATCTTTCAGGGTTGCACCCTGAAGAAATTCCATTACAATATAGTAATTATCCTTTTCCTGGCCAAAGTCATACACCTGGGTAAGGTTAGGGTGTTTCAGCCTTGTCATTATATCATATTCATTCTTGAATATCTCTATTCCGGCTGTCCTGTGTTTTGACAATACTTTATGAGAAATAGTCTTTAGGGCGAATTCAAGATTATCCTTAAGGGCATCCTCAACAAGGTGTACAATGCCCATGCCTCCCTTGCCGAGAAGTCTTATAATCCTGTATCTGTTGTTTATAATTTCATATTCAAGCTTTTTAGCCATGGAAAAGTAATTTACAATAATTTCTGAAAATAACAAAATAATATTTCAGTATGCGAATATCATTTTTCTGCCTGCTCAAAAATAAATAAGAGATTACTAAAATTAAAACATTTGGTGGGGTTAGGATTAATTTCTCAGGATTATTTTAAGGTTCCCATATTACAGCATAGATACTACATCTGGCATTCAGGTAGGGAGAGAAGGACAATGTTGCCAGCCTGTCCTCTTTAGTCCCCTGCCTGCCACTTCTCTCTGCAACTGTTCCTGTTATTATCCTTTGCCGTCATAAGCAGTCCTTTTTTATATATTATAACCTATTTCATCTATGATCGTCAGGTCCGATTTAAGGATCCTGTTGATTCTAAAGCCTGCTTTCCTTTGTATATCTGCCATCTTCAATATCCTTATAGGATTTGTTACGCGCTCAAAGCATAAGGTGTATCCGGCCTGTATGGCCTTCAGTCCTATTGCTGTCGCAAGATGTGTTTTTCCCAGGCCTGGAGGAGCAAAAACAATAAGTTACTGTGATTATATAAGAGAAATTATTGCTGCTTTTGCCATAAAAATGGCAAAAATGCTATGTGTTAAGCAATTTGGGAAAATTTATGTG
>CAYSKJ010000151.1:0-7462 GCA_964431655.1 uncultured bacterium
GATTTTGCATTCGGGACATTCGATATACCGGAATGCTTTGAGATTTATGAAAAAAGCCTTGATAAACCCTGTTATGAAATCAGCCCCGAACCCCATCATTCCCTTGATAAAATAAGAAACTATTCCCGGCGGCATAACCATAAAGCTTTTGTAACAATAATGGAGGGCTGTGACAATTTCTGTTCCTACTGCATAATACCCTATGTCAGGGGAAGGGAGAGATCAAGGCCTGCAGAGTCCATATTAAAAGAGATTGAAATGCTGATTCAGGGGGGTGCAAAGGAGATAACCCTTCTGGGGCAGAACGTGAACAGTTACAGTTATAAAGGCCTTGAATTTCCAGGACTTCTGGAAGAGATCGCCCTTATTGATGGGCTTTCCCGGCTGAGATTTATTACCAGCCATCCCAGGGATACCGGTGAAAAGCTTTTTACGTCCATGAGCAGGCATGAAAATATTTGCAGAAGCATACATCTCCCTTTTCAGAGCGGGTCTGACAGGATTTTATGCCTTATGAACCGCGGATATACCCATGACGGGTATTTAGGGAAGGTTGAAATACTTAAGGATTATATAAGCGACATAGTAATAACTACGGATGTGATTGTAGGTTTCCCGGGGGAAACAGAGCAGGATTTTAATGACACCATGAGGATGATAGAAGAGGTGCGTTTCTGGGGAGCCTTTTCCTTCCGGTACAGCATAAGATATCCCTCAAAGGCCGCCTTGATGGATGATGATGTCCCTGAGAATGAAAAACTGAGAAGGCTTTATATGCTTCAGAAAAGGCAGAATGAGATCACCATGGATTATAACAGGGAATTTGTGGGGAAAAGCCAGAGGGTTCTGGTTGACGGAAAAAGCAAAAAATCCCCGGATTTCTTTACCGGAAAGAATGAATACAATATAACTGTGAATTTCAGGACAGATAATACCGGTTATTGCCTTTCGGTAGGTGACTTTGCCGATGTCCGGATAGAAAGATATTCCAACAGCAGTCTTATAGGCTCTCTGCTATAAAAGGGTTTGACAAAAAGACCGGGATGCCTATATTTAACTATTGAAAAGATAAATAATTCTTAAGAGGGTATTTATGATGTTACACAAGGTGATTCTCAAAGGCATCGCATTGGATCCCACGACAAATTCCCCTATAGTTATCCTGAAGGGAGAAAACGATAAATCAATCATACCGATATGGATCGGCATATTTGAAGCCCACTCAATCATCTCTGAACTTGAGAGAGTAGAACCTCCACGGCCCATGACCCATGATCTGATGAAAAATATACTTGAAAAACTCGATATCAAGATTGAAAAGGTCATAATTGATGATCTCAATAATAATACGTTTTTTGCAACCATCTATTTGAGCCAGGATGAAAAAACCATTACTATTGATTCCCGCCCTTCTGATGCCATTGCCATTGCCATCCGTGCAGACAGTCCTATTTATGTTTCATCTCTGGTGCTTGAAAAATCAGCAATAAACCTGAGTGAAAACCAGAAGAGCGAGGATGCTCTGAAGAGCATCCTGGAGCAGATGAGCCCCGAAGATTTCGGAAAATACGAGATGTAAAGCCCTAAACCTGAAATCCTTTTAATTCCTGAGCATATTCCCTTTTAGCATAACACTGAATAATAAACCATGTATCCCTTTCTTCCAGAGAAATCACCTCACAGACGAGAAAAATCCGGTTTATGATATCCTTTCTCCTGCTGTCGACTTTTAGTGAAAGCAGATATTCATCCGCCCTTATCCTTTTAAGTATTTCATTTTTCAGGGGTTCAATTTTCCTGTTTTTCAATGCAGATAATATCAGGGGATTTTTATCAAATCCCTCAAAGGATTTTATCTTTTCGGCCAGGGTATTTTCATCCAGCAGGTCCATCTTGTTCAGGACAAAACTGTTGGGTATTCTGTCTGCTCCGATATCATGGAGTACGCTGAGCACGACTTCAGCCCTCTTGATAAAATCACTCTGGGAGATATCTATTACTGTAAGTATCATATCCGAGTTCAGCACTTCGGAAAGCGTGGCGTAAAAGGATTCTACGAGCTGGTGGGGAAGCTTCCGGATAAAGCCTACGGTATCGGAAATCAGAATGTGACGCCGGTCATTGAGCTGAACCTTCCTTATAAGGGTGTCCAGGGTTGAAAAGAGCTTGTCTTCACAATATACCGGTGCTGAAGATAACTGGGAAAGCAGGGTGCTTTTGCCTGAGTTGGTATATCCTACAAGGGAAACCCTGTATTCGTCCCTCCTTTTCTGCCTTCTGATATCAATTCCCTGTTTTATTGCTGACAGATCCCTCTTAATTTTAGTCATTCTTTTTAGGAGCAGTCTGCGGTCAAGCTCTATCTGCCTTTCTCCGGGGCCTTTCAGTCCTATTCCGCCCTTCTGCCTGGAAAGGTGCGTCCACATCCTCTGGAGCCTGGGAAGAGTGTATTCAAGCTTGGCAAGCTCTATCTGAAGCTTGGAAAGCCTGGATTTTGCATTATTGGAGAATATTGTCAGTATCAGCTCTGTTCTGTCTATAATCTTTATATTCATGGCTTTTTCTATGTTTTTTATCTGAACCGGGGTAAGTTCTTCATCAAATACAATGGTATCTATGCTGTACTGATCTGATAAATTCTTTATTTCGTCCAGTTTGCCCCGGTGCACAAAAGTTAAGGGGTCAGACTGACGAAGGCTCTGGGTGATTCTTGCTACCGGGTTCCCGCCTGCCGTTTCTATGAGCCGGGACAGCTCATCCAGGTTTTTTTCCGTTTCGCCGATATAAGATTCGGCATAATCAAGGGCTACAAGGAGACATCTCTCTTTTTCCTTTCTTACAGAGACAGGATAGCCCTTTTTTCTTTTTATTTCATGGTCGCCGGGATTAATCATCATAGGATCCGCTATCTTCCTGGAAAAAAAACTCATCGGGGATATTCAGCACATCTTTTTCCCTCTCATATTCCATTGACAGCATATCTTTTATAGACATGCAGATCTCATTGAACTGCACTCCTGTCCCCAGTATCCTGTCGCCGGGTTTGTCGCTGTTCTTTGCAATGCACAGGGCCTGTTCATCAATCATGAGTTCTACCGCATTATTGAAGGTGCTTACAGATATAATGCCGTAATTTTCTATGATTCCTGTCTTATGATAGATGTTTGCCAGTTTTACCATATTATTTACCAGATTTTTCTGCAGGACTGTCCCAATTTTTGGGAAAATCAGCTCCATGATGCTTATGGAAAAATAATAGCCCATGCGAAGATGGTATGAAATCTCTGACCAGAATACAAGGCTGTTCTCCCGGGCTTTTTTATCCCCGGGAATGCTTATGAGTTCATCCAGCGCGCTGAGGCATTTTTCATCGCAGAATTGCCCGCTGAACTGTATATCATATCTCAAAATGCCGGTGATTCTTAAAAAGATGCTGTATTTTCCATCGGTATCCATATCAGTGTGCTTTCTTGTCAGAAAGCATAGAATGGACCGGGGAAGGAGTATTTCACTTATATTATTGAAATAGTATTTGAGCATTAGACCGTGTTTTTTTGATTTTATCTTGTACATCATAATACCGGATTTATCAGACTTTACTATAAAATCCTGGGATTCAAAGAAGCCGAGGTATGTTTCTATAAAACTTTCAATGGATTTGTGCTGTGCCGGAAGACGGTAATCTCTGTAGAGCCTTACGGTATGGATAATTTCAGCAAGCCTCCATGCGACCATGGACTTTGTTATCCAGCGGGATTCACAGAAAATTGCGGAGGCCAGGAGCGTACTCCCGGATATCTCCATATTATTGAATATATTTTTCATAATATGCTCTGAAAGGAGCTGGAAGCTTTTCTTTGTATACCTTTTCTCATCGGACCCCATTCTTTCTCTTAAAAACCTGTTCACAGAAATGGGCTTTGAAAGTTTGATATACACATTCCGGTAATGCTTTTTTATAAAATTATGTATATCAAAGAGGCCTTCCAGGTCTTCCTTCTTTTTCGGAATACCCCTGTCCTCGTCCACAAGTACTGAGTCTTCTATTACCCTGTCATATTCGATTGACACAGGAACCAGGTAAAGGTCTTTGAGTTTCATTTCCCTCGTACCCTGTATAAGCATCCTCAATAAACCCATTTTCGGGGAAAGAAGCTTTCCAGTCCTTGTCCTTGTTCCCTCTATAAAGAATTCAATGCTGTATTTTGACCGGAGAAGATAGTTCATGTAATACCTGAATAGCTGAGGGTAAAGCATGCTGTCTTTGAAATCCCTCTTTATGTAAAATGCTCCTGCCCTCCTGAAGATAAAGCCGATGGGGAATATGTCTAGATTATCGCCTGCTGCAATAAGAGGGCATACCAGCTGATTTTTGAACATACAGTAGGAAAGCATTAAATAGTCCATATGGCTTTTATGATTAGGTATCAGTATAACTGGATGGTCGGCAGCTATTTTTCTGAGTTCTTCAAATCCTTTCCTGTTGAGAATGATATCGTCATAGAGGTAGTGGTAAAGGGGTGTAAGTATCTTGTTGAAAAACTGCAGGTAGACAGTGCTGAAATCAGCTGTCATCTTATTAAATATTGCTTCCGCTTCTCTGAGGTTTTTACCATAGTCGCCTTTTTTTAAGATTTCTGTAACTGCATCATCTTTTAAAAAGCCTTTAATAAGCTTTTTTCTGTCCGGGAATCTCCTGCCTCTGGTTACTATTTCCTGTCTTTTGTTTTCACGCAGGGCTTTTGTACGCATTTCCACAAGCTGAAACCGGGTGCCTTTTTCGTGTTTTTCTGACCAGAAAGGTTCCCCGGACATTATCAGAGAATCCTTTCTGTTGAGGATGAACTGCAGCAGTCTTAAACGGATATTGCCCGGCCTCCTTGAAAGGTGTATCACTGTGGGATAGCAGACCGCTCTTTGGCTGTAAAGGGGCAGAATCAGATCCTGCAGTATCCTGTCTTTATCAATACTATAGAAGCCTGGCTTTTTGAAAATTCCTGGCTTTCTGCAGAAATAGCCGTAATAAAAGTTAAGCTCAGGGTTGTCCTGAACCATTTTGGTCAACTTTTTCACCCTTAGTTTTTCAGAGAAGAATAGAAGAGGGTTTCTGATATATTCTGCAATTCGGAGGCGTACTGCATCAGGGTATTTCATCCCTGCTGAACAGCAGAACAGCATCCTGTCAAAAAGGGTGCAGCGGGTAAGCAGAAATATATTTGCCTTGCCCTTTTCCAGGGTTTCCGGCAGATAAATCCTCAAATGACTGAGAAAGGGCTTTAAGACAAAGTACAAAATATTACAGCTGATAGAAGTCCTCTTAGAAGTAGTATTTTAGTCCGAACTCGCCACCCAGAAGATCCATTGCATCATCGGAATTTACCCTGTGATAGCTTAGGCATGTCGATACGGCAAAAGACCTTCGGAAAAGAACTTCAAAGCCTGCGCCGGCAGCAAAGCCGCCGAAATACCTGTTGTCATAGTCATAATAGACAACATTCCCATTATTGTCATAGCTGGTGTAGGAGTCGGCATCCTGGGTATATATTCCGGGCCCGAAGAAGAAAAAGGGCCTGAAGGACCGGTGGCTGTTAACAATAAATGTGGCAATCAGGCTGAAATAGCCCAGGTTCAGATCTGAACTGCTTCTGTTCTTATGATTGAAATACAGGAACCCTGTTTTGAATCCGAAGGCAAAATAGTCCTGGAGGTGAAAATCAACGGTAACAGCACCCTGAACACCATCCTGGTAGATATCTTCCCTGTTTTCCTGATCAAAGGCGGACAGGCCAATGCTCCAGCCGACTGACCATGGGAAATCATCTTCTTCATAGTCATAGCCAAAGGTAAGCATAGGGAAAAGCACAAGTAGAATTATGATCATCTTTTTCACTTTTTTTCTCCTTTTACATTAAATTTTAGATTTAGCACCAGGTTCTGAGGTATGGTTTTGTGAGGTTTTGATATCTGCAATTTAAAGTTTTTTGATACTGATTTACCGCCTTCATTATTGAATTTAATATCTATTTCGGCATCCTGGAGGCTGTTATACATCTCAGGGTCAATGCGGACAGCAAACTCCTTCTCTATGGTTATCTCCTGAATAATGTCCGGCACATTCGAAAGAAGGTATTCATTGAGCAGGCGGTCGGTGTCCCTGCTTATCTCGGTATCCTTTTCTGAAAAGACTGAAGAATATACCGATGACAGCAATGAATCGACGTCTGCTGCATCTTCTTCCTCTTCCGGTTCAGCCTGTGTTTTGTAATTACTGTCCATAAGCATTTCTTTCAGATTGTCCAGCGATTTGTCCAGGTTTTCAGGTTCTGCCCCGGGATTGAGGGAATTATCTGCCTGCTGATAATCCTGGTAATGTATTTCTTCTGTAGGCTCTGATTCATATATTTCCTTCCCATTACCTTCATTCTCCATGTCATCCTCAATAATATCTTCCCGGCGGGACTTTTCTTCGGTCTGAATCTCTATGTCCGTCTCCTGCTGTTTAATGGTCTCCCTTTTCTGCTTAAGGAGATCCAGTTTTTCCTTCAGGGAAAGTTTTCTTTCTTCGCCTTCAGGCACTGAAACAGCTTCAGCTTTCTCCTGCGCCCTGGGTTTCAGGGGTTCGGCCGGTTTTGTAATGGTAAGGGGCTGCTGGGGTTTTCTCTCCATGGTAAAACTGGGCCTCATGGATGGAGTTGAAACCTGCTCCTGCGCCTTTTTCCTCAGGTGGCGGATGGTAACCCTGGATATGCCTTTCAAAGTATCAATAACTCCCCTGCCTGTTATAGCTACAGCCTCGAACCATGGCACATCATCCCTGTTAAGCAGTCTGTTAAGTTCATCAATGCTGAATATATTGAGAAGGTCCCTCTTGTTGTACTGTATTACATAGGGGATTTCTTCTATCTTCAGATTGTGGGATTTAAGATTATCCAGCATATTTGTAAAGCTCTCGATATTGGCATCCATCATCGGCTTCTGGCTGTCAGCAACAAATACTATGGCATCAACACCTTTTAAGACAAGCCGTCTGGTTGAATTATAAAATACCTGCCCGGGTACGGTATAAAGCTGGAAGCGTGCCTTGAAACCTGCTATGGAGCCTACATCAAGGGGAAGGAGGTCAAAGAAGAGCGTTCTGTCGGTTTCTGTGGCAAGGGATACCATTTCACCCCTCGCCTTTGGTGAGGTTTTATTGTAGATATACTGCAGATTGGTGGTCTTCCCGCATAAACCCGGCCCGTAATAAACTATTTTGGCAGCCATCAGTTTGGTCGAGTAGTTGAAAAAAACCATATAATGTAATTAATGTCCCTTAAAATATTGTATTGTTATTGAGGAGGATTGCCACCCTCCCATAGTATTTACATCTTAAACTCCATGGACAAAAAAGTCAATATTTTTATAATATTTGTCAAAACAAAATAGAAATGTCCCTTTTTTACCAAATTAGAAATGTCCCCTT
>CAYSKJ010000152.1:0-7447 GCA_964431655.1 uncultured bacterium
GCTATTATGTCAGGCAATCTTGAAATACTGGTACTGTGCCCAGAACCAGGCTCCATTCAAGCAGATGAGGCAGAGATAATTACTTTGAAAACACCACTTGAGCCCGCTGCAGAAATCAAGCATTACTGGGACGGAAACTCAGTCTTTTATGGCTCACCCGAAGATGGAGCTCCATTTATGAAATTTGGCCACAGGGACTACAGGGAGATGTTCTATAAAGGGAAAAAAAGCGCGCTTAATTCCTTTAAGAAGGAGGGAGAAAGCTGGGCTTGCGTTATAGACGGAGTCCTTTACCTGGAGGCAGAAGAAATAGCATCACCTGTAGCTGAATGCAGGTTTCGGACCTACAAGTCAGAAAAGGGTGAGGAGCGCTCCGCCCTGATGTGCAGGAGACTGGAAGAAGGAGAAGACTGGTACTTCAAAGGCCATGATAATAGAGTATACCGGCAGGATGAAGACGGCTCTTTAAGTCAGGAGGGCTGGATGAGCTGGCATATTGCATCATTGCCTTCCGGTGAAAAAATCCTTTTGCTGATGGCCAGGGGTATGGACAGCCACGCTCTCTGGACAGGCACTTACAGCGGTAAACGATACACAGGCAGAGAGGCAGATTTATAATAAAACACCGACTGCGTTGATTTGCACCTATGTCGTAATGCCCCGACGAGGGACAGAATTCCCATTATGATCAGGAATAATATTTGATATAAATTATGCAGATCAGTCTGTCTGTGTGAAATATAATATTTCCAAAATTATTCCTTTGTGCAGTTTGATCTATTCAGGCATGAAGAAGTCTGTTTGCAGTTTTTCAAGCGCAGGCCTGGCAAGCAGAAAACCCTGGAAATATTCTATTCCCTGGTTTCTTAGCCAGATATACTCCTCAACGGTCTCAACGCCTTCTGCTATAATATCTATACCCAGCTCAATGCAGGTTCTGATAATACCATGTATAATTGCCTGCCTTGGACCGTTTCTGTCAATATTTCTAATCAGCATCATATCAAGCTTGACAAAGTCAGGCTGATATTCTGCCAGCAGGTTCAGACCCGCATACCCCGCACCAAAATCATCCAGGGCAAAAACCATTCCAGAACGACGATAATCCAGAATATTTTCCCGAAACTCTTTATAGTCCCTGATTATTTCGCTCTCCAATATCTCAAGAATAATGTCTGAGGGCGCCATATCGTTATCTTCAGCAGATTTAAGTATAGATGCTATGGCAGTAGGCGAGCTTTTAAGGCTGGAAGGAGGGAAATTTATATTTAATTTCGTTTTAATTCCCAGCCTTCTCGCCATGGAAACAGCATCTATGCGGCATTGCTCATGAAATTGGGGCCTGTCCTCAACAGGTATATTTTCCAGTATGAATTCTGCAGGCTGATTTTGTCTCCCCCTCAGCAATGCCTCATAGCTGTAGATTGCCCTTGAAGGGAAATGCAATATCGGTTGAAAGGCAAAGGAATAAAAAGTATCGGTAAGGACAGCCCTGGATTCTGAAATAATACGATCAGGTACAACAGGTGAAGGACCTGAAATTGTTGAACGCCAGTAGCCATCTCTGAAGGCAGAGATTATTTTTCGGGCTCGCCCTGGGCTTATATTCAAAAAGGTCTCTTTTTTAGAAAAAAAATCGCTTATGCCAATTATCTGGTCCAGCTGTTCGGCTGAAACATCAGCATATCCCATTGTCCATTCGCCGAAGGAACGTTCTGCAACAGGCTCTCGAATAATTAGGGTTATGCTTTCATGACGCTTATCATTGGTAATATCTGCAAAAAGTTCATCGACAATAAACGCATCACCCTCAAGAACCTGCAGAAAACTTCCTTCGATATACAAAAGAATACCAGTGATGTTATTTTTTGAATTATGTTTCCTTGCTTTTCTTAAAAGGCTGTTAAGCTCTTCCGTTTTCATGGGATTTATTGCCGCAGAGCAGTATATAAGGTGGATAAGCCCGGCTTCCTTTACAGAACTGTATTTTCCAATAATTTCCCCCGGCCTTTTAGTAATCATACATTAACAATAATACCCGGGCAGTAAAATAAGTCAATAATACTGATATCTTTTAAAGATAATAAACAAAATAATATATTGTAACAGCTAATTTTTGATCTACAATTAAAGCTTAGTAATCATTATTAGGAGGAAAATAAATTGAACAGGATCTTTATTTTTATTTCATTAATGCTGATTTTCAGCTTTCTGTTATTTGCACAGCAGGAGGACAGCCTTATAAATCTGCTTTCCCTGCAGGAGGGAGCCCTTCCTGTAGTATCTCCCGAGAATTATCCGGGATGGCCGGCTGAGGCTCTTCTTGATGAAAGCCCCTCATCAGGCTATGCATCAAATCTGGGAAAGATACTAAATAATGCCTTTGTCTTTGAGTTACTTCAAAGTGCCGAGATATTAAGATTCGAGTTTGATAATGCCTCCATAGATGCTGAAGGAGCTGATGCCAGGGATATTCTGGTGGAAATATCCAATGAATCCCCGCAATCGGGATTTGAGGCAGTATTGAAGGCAAGCCTTTCTTCAAAAAAAGATGGCCAGGCATTCAGGCCCGACAAAAAAGTCAAAGGCCGTTTTGTAAGGCTTACTATCCTGAATAACCACGGTTCTGAAGAATATACAGAACTGTTTTCTTTCCGCGGTTACGGAATCAAACCAGAAATCCTGAGTCCTCTTGATAATATTTCGGGAACTTATGATACTGATTATTCCAAATTTCATGTAAGACAGCAGGGGACTTCGCTTACAGGCTGTTATGAATACAGTGAAGGGCTTCTGGACGGTCTAATAGAAGGGAGATTGATGAAAATCACATGGCGGGAAGGAGATGCAGGCGGTCCAGCTGTAATGGTATTTTCTCCCGATGGCACTAAATTTAACGGCTTCTGGTGGCATCAGGGCAATGAAGGTTCAGATCCTGACGGTAAATGGGATGGGATAAAAATAAGCTCAGAGATTGGAGGCTGTCCTCACTGGTCCGGCTCCCTGGGCAGTCAGCTTAAAGGCCAGCTTGAAAGCGGTGGAAGGGCAAGGGTTTACGGCATACTCTTTGACTTGAATAAAGCAGTAATAAGGGATGAATCAAGACCGGTACTGGAAGAGATGGCAGTAATGCTTCAGAATGAACCTGAATGGAGACTTCTTATTGAGGGGCATACAGACTCTTCCGGTTCATCTGAATTCAACCGGAGCCTTTCTTTAAAGAGAGCTGAAGCAGTTATGAACTACCTGGTTAAGGCAGGAATAAACAAAGAAAGGCTTGAAACAAAGGGACTCGGTTCAAGCATGCCCGTGGCAGATAATCACACTGAAGCAGGTAGAGCCCAAAACCGAAGGGTAGAACTGGTAAAACAATAGATTTTTACCAGCCCCTATAAAGTAGCAGAATATCTATGTTTTACGGTAAAATTTAAAACTTCAGGATAAATGTACAGGGTTCTTAAAAGCAATTTCTTGACTACTACTATTTTTTTCAGCATGATTTAAGGGATTACAGGAACCGGCATTATATGCAATAAAGGAAAGCAGAAATAATAAATGGACTGGAAGACTGTTATTTTCCAGGCCGCTGGCGGTCTGGGGCTTTTCCTCATGGGAATGAAAATCATGAGTGAGGGGATGCAGAGGTCTGCAGGCGACGGCCTAAGAAAAATACTCAGAATTCTGACCTATAACAGGTTTGTAAGTGTATTGGTCGGTTTTGTTATTACTGCCATAATACAGTCCAGCAGTGCTACGTCGGTAATGGTTGTCGGCTTTGTAAATGCAACGCTTATGACCGTCAAACAGGCCATAGGGGTTGAACTTGGGGCCGCAGTAGGCACAACGGTCACTGGATGGATAGTCACACTGGACATAGCATCCTATTCCATGCCGGTCATAGGTTTAGGAGTTCTGATAAGGCTTTTCTCAAAGAATAAAACCAGGCAGTATTTCGGAGAAGTCCTGTTCGGGTTCGGTATCCTTTTTCTCGGTATGGATGCAATGAAACACGGCTTTGCTACCCTGCGGGATAATCAGTATTTCATCGAAACCTTCAAGATGATTGATGGTGATACTATTGGTTCTGTTTTTCTGGGTATCCTGGCCGGAACAGTTGTAACAGCTGTACTGCAGTCAAGCTCTGCTCTGGTTGGAATAATACTTGCACTGGCATCCCAGAACCTGATAAATTTTGAAGGTGCCCTGGCAGTAGTAATGGGAGGAAATATCGGTACTACAGTGACCGGGATCCTGGCGAGCATCGGAGGTTCGACAAATGCCAAGAGAGCTGCCCTCGCACAGACACTGTTCAAGTTCTTCGGGGTAATACTGGTGATACTTGTCTTCTATCCCTTCCGGGATGCAGTTGATTATGTAACTCCGGGCGTTCCATCAAAATCAATCATGGTACACATTGCCATGGGCCATACAATATTCAACCTCTTAAACCTTGTTATCTTCCTGCCTCTTATTACACCCCTGACAAGGCTGGTATCAAAGATTTTTCCGGATAAAGCCAGGCTTGATACAGATTTGCCTGAACAATTTGTAAATATTGATTACAAACTGATAGAAACGCCCTCCCTGGGAATACTGGAGTCTGAAAAAGAGATATCTGTAATGGGAAATTATGTGCTTTCAAACATGGAACTGCTGAAACAAATGAAATCACAGGACAGCAAGGATGTTTCTACAGTCTGCGACAAGATAATGAGAAACGAGGAGAAAATAGACAAATACCAGAAATATATCACTCAGTTTCTGGTAGCAGTATCTTCAAGAAGCCTGACAGACAAGGATGCCCACACTGTGGGAAATTATATGGGACTTGCCCATAATCTCGAAAAACTGTCTGACTATACTGAAAAAATTGCTAAAATAATGGATAAAATATCCAGAAACAAGCTTCAGCTCAATCCCAGCGGTATAAAAACGCTCAATATACTGATGGATGAAAATATGTCCTATTTTAAGAACTCCATGGATAATTTCAAAAATGAGATAATCGATGCATCCTATATAGAAAAATCCTATATAAGAAGCCGAAGGCTAAAAAAACTAGTAAAAGATGCTAAGATAAAGCACTTTGAAAGGCTCAGGGATAAACTGGTAAGCCATAAGGTATCTATTCACTTTGTAGATATGCTGAATAATTTTGAAGGCATGGCTTCCGAAAATTTCAATATTGCAGAGGCAGTATCAGGAAAGAAATACTAGAACCTCACCCATTTATCAGCCTAATTATTCTGATGGACATAAAACTTGACTCCCTCATAATTCCAGTTCGGAAGCTCCATGACATAGTCCCTTTCCGCTTCGCTCACTGTATACAGGTGCCCCCCGCGGACAATGTTAAAGAATCGGTATACAGGCAGAGCATCTATATCAAGATGGTCCTTCACAAAGAATTTGATACCCTCATAATTATAGTGGGCCAGCTGCATAACGGTATCTCTTTCGTTTTCATTGATGGTGTAGAAATGAATGCCCGTTTTTGTATTGAAGAACCTGTATACTGCTGAAGTTCCGTATATCAGGGTATCCCATACATAAAACTTGATGCCCTCATAACTCCAGTCGGGAAGCTGGAGGACATAATCCCGCTCAGCTTCACTAACCGTATAGAGATGACCGCCCCGGACACGGTTAAAAAAACGGTATACGGGTATTGTGTCATATTCTGATGGCATCGCGCATGCTTCATTGGACCATTCCGAAAAGGATTCAGAATTAAAAGCCCTGACTCGGTAGCAGTAGGTAGTCTGGCTGTCAAGACCTGCATCCAGGTATGCATTGACATCAGCTCCCGTGTCTGCCAGATACTGCCAGTTTCCTGAGGTTCCTGCCTTCCTCTCTATCCTGAAACCTGTTTCATTAACCGAATTGTCAGACCATGAAATACTTATTTCGGATAAAGATACTCCCTCAGCTGACAAATCCGAAGGAGCATTTATAAACATTCCTGGTTCATAGAAAAGGCTTACCATGGGGTCTCCGACTATGGTCATGCCGTAAAACCAGCATATTTCATCAAAGCTGTGGGAAGCTCCCACATAGTTGACCCACCAGTCTTTCAGCGCTTCACCGTTTGACTTGCCCTCTCCGAGAGGTATGTAATAGTGCTGGAAACCGAGCATGGAGCCGGTCTTCGTGCTTCCTATGGCAAAAAGAGTGCTGGATCCATGATTATAAACATATACACCGCCCAGATAGCCGTAGTTCTGAGAAGAGGGCGCAGTCCACCTCGCCCCGCTGCAGCAGAACAGATTATAAGAAATTGATTCCGGGGGTATATTATGGATTGTATTACTGCTTATGACAGGCTCATTGTGCATATAGTGGGTATTCCAGCTTGAATGGCATGAGAACTGGACCATTCCGTAAAGGTCCATGCCGACCCTCTGCAGATAGTCAGACCTTGAGAAGGTACCGTCATCGTATATATAGTACTGATAGTTGGAACTGCCATAAATATTCTGTATATCATGCCTGAAGTCATCCCATACCGCCCAGTCATGGTCTGTATAGCTTAGACCCAGCCGGCCTGTTATATCCATATCCCCGGTCCAGTACCCATGGTTGCGGTCGAGATATATATCAAACAGTACATCTTCAGCCCCGGCAGCGTTCATGGGCGAGGTATCGATCCTGCCGACAAATATCTCAGGGCCTACATTCCCCTGGTGAGAATCATAAATGCCGTTATTGTCAGAGTCAGTCCAGGTTCCGTTAAGGTCCATATAAAAAAGGTCTATTGGAAAATTAGTATAACCGTATTGGTTGAAATCGTTCTCTATCTCGTACCAGGCAGTAGAAACACTTCCCAGAAGCACTGCACCCATTATATTATGGCTGTTATAGCAGTTAAGTATGATCTGCTTTATATCCTCAGGCGGAACTGACCTGGAAACAGAATAAAATAATGTTGAATAACCCAGATTTGTCTCAATATCCTGTATATACCTGTCGATCCTTTCCCCGCAGAGCCCGTAGATATCTGACTCGGTTATTATAAGAACGGTCTGGCTTTTGGACCTGCTTGCCCTGATAAACCTTACTTCAGGATCACCCGTCCTGGAATTTTTATAGGACTGATAATCCTCGGTTATTGCAAGTCTCGCGTCAATAGCAAAGATACCCGCCATTTCATGAAGATCATGAGTTTCACCCGGAAAAACAGAAATACAAAATAAGATTGCTATAAGCATTGCTATAATTTTTTGCATCTATATCACTCCCTGTAAGGATATTATTTCATCTGTAATACGCTATCCATCACCTTTTGTTCACAATTTAAATCTGAATGGAGAAACAATTTTAATTTGGTGAAGCAAAAAGAAGAACGAAATCGCTTTGCGATAGTTTGAGATAAAACTTCCTGCCAAGGGATATAAAAAGCTTTTAAAACAGTAAAGAGTGTGTTATATGTAGTTGACCCGTTTTCTAA
>CAYSKJ010000153.1:0-7424 GCA_964431655.1 uncultured bacterium
TCTTGATTTTTGCTCGGATTTATCGTATAAATGTTTTATAAGAGATTTTTAGGTAGATGAACTTCTATATTATTATGGGATGATTCTTTTAGTGTTTTATTCTGCATCCAATCTATATTTTGATCTCCTGATTTTCCCATTCCCGTGTATTGGAGAATGTCATTTTCCCATCTATCGTTGTATAGCCCTCTTGTATGATCAGTTATTATAACTAGAGTTTTTGTTGTATTTGACTTACGCATTCCCCCCATATTACCGCATTTGAATTCTTCTGAGATATCATTATTAGTTACGATATCTCCTATTTTTAATTTTGTTCTAAAACTCATAGAAATTCCTCCATTAGTTTTTTAGCTATTGGAATATCAGCTGATAAGAGTTGGTAATTTAATAGCTGACTAGGTCTGACCCATTCATATTTATCATGTACTTTAAGCGATATTTCTCCATTAACAATATCAGTTATATATGCTAGCAATCTTATTGAAGAATTTGTATAATGATAAATATTTTCTAAAAAGAATGTTTTGACTTTTGTGTCTATTCCTAATTCTTCATTTATTTCACGTCTTAGGCATTCTTCTGGTGTCTCAGTGCCTTCAAGCTTACCCCCTGGAAATTCCCATTTACCAGCAAAGCTTTCACTTAATGCACGCCTAGTAATCAGGACTCTATTATCTTTAATAATGACTGCAGCTGCAACTATTTTCACTATAATATTATTCTCATTTCTTATCTTTTATTTATCAAATATATTATATAATCAACCCTAAAATCTGTACACAGTTTTTAATAAACCAAGTGTGTTTAACCTGAATTATATAGACAAATTTGCAAAAAAACAAAGAGAACTAAACAGCACAGGACCACTGACAAAAAAGGGCCTTAGTTGTATAAGCTTAATGTGTCTGGTTAATTGTGGCCAGAATAAGATTTTCTGCATAATAGAAAGAAATTACTATTAATAACAATGGAGGAACTTTTATGGTACTAAAAACTCAGAAACTTTTCATGTTATCTTTATTTGTTGTACTTCTCTCACTTTCTGAGGCATCCCTTTATTTTCTTGCACTGGCATTCAATTAATCGGCCAGGATGGGATAGTTGTCCGTGGAAGGACAAATGAATGGGGCGATTTCAATATGAATTCACAGGCCGTGAAGTATCCGCGTGGAGAGGAATTTCAGGGAATAACCCCGGAAGGGAAAAACGGCATTAAGTGGAATGGCAGATATGGATTTGTTGCATTTCAGGCAGATGAAGGCATTGCGATGGATGGTATGAATGAAAAGGGACTTTCTGTAGGTGCTTTTCTGCACAAAGGATTTGCCAGATATTTTGAATATGATCCCATGTATGCATCTGAATCACTTTCACCTGTTGATATTATACCATATATATTATCCAGCTTCTCCAGTATTGAAGAATTGAAAAGCAATATAAAGAAGGTTAGAGTAGTCCCGGTAGTTGATCCAGTTATTGGAATACCATGGCCAGGGCATCTTATGGTATCAGATAAAGATGGAAAATGTGTTGTGCTTGAATTTATCGGAGGAGAGATTAAGATATCTGATAATCCTGTTGGTGTTATTACAAATAACCCAACCTTTGATTGGCATCTGACTAATCTGAGAAACTACGGGTATTTATCCAATAAGCCTTTTGATACTGTGAAATGGGGGGATCTGGAAATAACTCCATTGGCAGGAGGATCTGGAATGTTAGGGCTGCCGGGTGATTTTACATCTCCTTCAAGATTTATAAGAGCAGTTGTCTTTTCTCAGACTTCAAGAACTACTGCAGAAGGCTCTGAAGGTAATTCAGGAGATCAAATGCCATCTGCAACTCAGTGGACTATTGCAAATAACACAGGCGATCTAACTATATACTACCATACTATGTATAATAGAAGAGTCAGAAAGATAGATCTTAAGAAGTTAGATTTCACCAGCGGGGAAAAACAGATCATGCCACTGGATAAAGATACCCATGAGGATATTGAAGATGTAACCAATAGGCTGAAATAACCCGGTTTTAGTAAAACTTTACAGGAATAATTATAAAGCAATAGTTTTATTTAACCTTATAGGGTCAGAAATGACTGGAGGCTCAGCAGCGCATTTCATAATGCAGATGCTTCTTGATTATTACATCAGCAAGATGAGATTGCATTACAGCATGAATATAAGGCCCATTATATCAAAATGGGATTATGTATTTTCCAGCTCCTGAATTCTTTTTTGTATTCATGTTTTGGTGATGTTTTTAGCAACTGTTGGTATTCTTTTAATGCTTTGTTGGCGTAATTGGGGTCCCTGGTCATATTATAGAGTGAAAATGCATCTTTATTCTTCTATATTGAGAATTTAGTGTATAATGTGATGTATACTAACACAGAGAGATCTCTTTTTGAAAAAGGATACAATAAAAGAAACTGACCTCTATATGCCCGTCAGGAACCTGTTTACAGGTATGGGCTATGATGTCCGTTCTGAGGTAATGGGCTGTGACCTCACGGCAATAAACGGCAGTACCCTGATAGTTGCGGAATTAAAATTATCCATGAATCTGCAGTTAATCCTTCAGGCTACAAGAAGGCAGAAGATAGCAGAGAAGGTATACTGTGCCATTTTGAGGCCCGGCAGCTACTATACTTCAAGGTGGAGAGACATCTTCCACCTTTTAAGAAGGCTTGAGATCGGGCTTATCTTTGTAAATTTCTCTGTTAAGGGGGGGCATGCAGAGATAATTCTGGAGGCTGAGTCTTTTGACAGGAACAGGAGTATGGCTTCCTCCAAAAAAAAGAGAGCAAAGGTAATAAAAGAGTCAAACTCCAGAAAATCAGACTTAAATTCAGGCGGTTCAGTAAAAAAGAAATTGATCACAGCCTATCGTGAAAAAGCGGTCTATATTGCATTGCTTCTGAATAAGTACGGGCCATTATCTGTTAGGGAACTGAGGGATAAAGGCGCAGATGAGGCAAAAACACAGCAGATACTCTATAGAAATGTATACGGCTGGTTTATTAGAAAGAAAAGGGGCGTCTATGATATTAATGACAGGGGAAATAAAGCCCTGGTGCAATTTGAAGAACTGGTATCTATAATAAGGAGAGAAGAATGAGAGGGATTTGTATTTTTTGTATTCTTATTACAGCTTTCTGCAGTATCTGTATTTCCCAGGATAATATAATCAGCAATCCGGGATTTGAGAATGTAGAGGAGAATCTGCCCGTTAACTGGGCCTTTATTGGATGGTTTAAGCCGGAAGTAAAGTTTGCCATAGACAGGGATAAATCAAATAAGGGCAAAAACTCTGCTTCTATATTAATTACAGAGCTGACTGACAGATTAAAGGAATTCGGTCCTCCCAACTGGGCACAGAATATTACCGATAATATCCCCCTGGGTAAGACTATAAGGCTTGATGCAATAATTTCCACCAGGAAGGTGAAAGGAATAGCAGTCATAGCTGTCCAGTGCCTGGACAGGGACGGACAGCTTGCAGGCTTCGGGACAACACAGTATGATCATCCTGTAAGCGGTGATACAGAATGGACAAACATAGGCTTTAATATGAAGGTGCCGGATAATACTAAGGTTATAAGGGTCCTGTGCATGCTTTCCGGGACAGGGCAGGCCTGGTTTGATGATATAAGAATATCTGAGGCGAATTAGACCCTTATAAATAGTAAAGTACGTGGTTAAGAAATTATTATAAAGTTCCCTTTGTCCATTTTGTTTAATATAGGCAAAGGTTAGATTATTTACAGATATTTCTTGCAGTAAATTATTTATTATGTTAAATTAATAATGGGAAAAGATCTATTATAGCTTATAATCAGGAGGTGATATTATGGCTGAATTAACTGCACAGATACTGATAGGAAGGCTTGACCGCCAGTATCAGGATAAGAAGATCAGGAATTATATGTTCCTTTCGGAAAATGACAAGCCTGCATGGATATTGACCGATGTCAACATGCTGATACCTGCATATGCATGGGGTAATGAAAAGAGTGAAATTATATGGATACCCACAGTAGAGGATATGCTTGAGGATGCCTTTTTAATGATAGGTATCTATATCGTTCAGGATCCCAATCTGATCAAGGCTGTCAATGAACGGGCAGGAAAGAACATTAAGCGGTCAAAAAGGGTGCTGATGTATGATGTTTTTGAAAAGGAAAAGCGGGAGGAGCTATACAGAATCTGCAGAGATATAAAGAATTTCCCGAGGCTTGAATTAATTCTAATGGAAGATTCCAATATTGAAAGACAGATAAGAGTCATTAAATACTATCAGATGGAGATAGTAGTCTATGGAATAAAATATTCAAGGCTGTATTCTTCATGGAACAAAAAGATGAATGAATCTGGATCTCTGGAGAATCCAGGCACTCGCCCGGACATTCGAACGCTGGAATAAAAAGATATTCTATTAATTGTTAAAATATTGATGGATTAAAAATAATGGACTAATATTAATATTATTAACTTTTGAGAGGGCAATTCATTGAATATTCTCATTTCTACTTTCGGTACCTCATGGCAGATAATTCCTGAGATTCTGGGATATTGCAATCCGTTAGAAGTTCCCGTCTATGACAACCACAGCCAGTATGAGCAGATGCATAGAGAAAGGGATATATTTAAGATTAGTCCGATTGATGAGGTATGGCTTGCTACTACTGAAAGCAGGCAGATTGACATTGCCCTTGGAAAGCTGTCTGATTGGCATACGCATTTTTCTGAATGCTTTAAAATAAGGATATGGAGAACCGCAGGAGTAAGCGAGCTGGAAAGTTCCCGCGAGTGCAGAATAATGCGGGATATGATATACAGGCTTGTCTTAAGGGCTACCTGTGCTGATAATAATGTATATATAAGCCTGGCCGGGGGAAGAAAGACAATGAGTGCAGACATACAGCAGGCGGGTTTCCTGTTTGGCTGCTCTGCAATCTTGCATGTGGTAGATGTATATAGTCCGCTTACGGGGGAATTGAGGAATCTTACTCCTGATGAGATGGCAGCTCCTCTGCAGAAAGAGCTGGCTGATCTTATCAGTCCGATTGTGATATCAGGCAGAATAGGGATATCTCCAATCATTGAGATGGAGCTTAGAAATCTAAAAGGCAAATATAATATTCTGTGTGAGTATAAGAATATTGTGCCCGGCTCTGAGGATCTTGCAGGGGAAATAGAGCAGATGCAGATAAAATCCTACAATCTTCAGAAAAATTACAGGGATAAAAACAGATCAAGGGAGAAATACAGTAATTTTCACGAATTCTATTTATATCCTCCAAGCTTTCTGGAGAAGCTCAAAAATGATGTTATCGGCAAGATTGAGAATATGGGCAGGGATAGGGAGCTTTTTTTAAGACTGCCCAAGACTGATCTGCATTGCCACTTCGGAGGCATAATGTCAGTAAAGGAGGCTGTCAGGAATGCAGATGCCTTAAGAAATGAGGTCTGTGATATAAGAGGACGGGTCCAGGATTTTGATCTATGGCTTTGTGAGGTAGAGAAGTGTATAGCAGGAAATGACCATAAAATGATTAAGAAATTAATTAAGGGCGATGTTAAGGGTATTTGCTCACTATATGAGAATATCAGTCCTCCCTATGCCATGGCAGGCTTTCTTGCATGCTTTAGAGACAATGAAGATATTCTTGAAAAGTTGATATACGGAGATTACCTGGATGATAGGAGTTTCTGCGGTATCGGCATAAATAATTATGAGAGGCTCGGGGATATACAGGGCTCAGGGCTATTCCAGAACGGGCAGATGATAAGACTGGCCTGTAGAAGCCTGATTGGACAGTGCAGAAGATATAATATAAGGTATATGGAGATTCGCTGTTCCCCGGAGAATTATACCCGGGGAGGGCTCACTGGCAGAGAAGTTGTGGAGATTATGCTGGATGAACTGTGCGACAGGGATGATATTATTGTCAAGATTCTCTTCATCGCCAGCAGACACGGTAAGATGAGCCATATTTACAGGCACATAGAGCTGTTTAACGAACTTGTTTCAAATGAGAAGTTTGCAAGGAATTTTGTAGGTTTTGACCTGGCCGGTTCCGAGAGTTCAAGGAGGCCTGCAGAGCTTCATTATGCTTTTCTTGAACTTCAGAAAAAATGCATTCATACTACTATTCATGCCGGTGAGGGGGAATGCTCGGATAATATCTGGGAAGCAATCTATTATCTGAATGCGGAAAGGATAGGCCACGGTCTTTCCCTTCTTGAGAAAAAGGAACTTCTCAGCAAAGTAATAAACCAGAGGATAGCTCTGGAGCTATGTCCCTCAAGCAATTATCAGATCATAGGGTTCCGGGATTCCTGGTTCCCGGAAACCCGTGAACTGCCTGTTTATCCCCTTGCTGATCTGCTGAGGTCAGGTGTACAGGTTACCTTAAATACAGATAATCCAGGCATCTCCAGGACTGATATACCTGGGGAGTTTATTAAAGCAGGCAGGATGTCTCCCTCAGGTCTGACCTTGTGGCAGTGCCTTTCCATTATTAGAAACGGTTTCAGGAATGCTTTTCTTCCGATGGAGGATAAGAAGCGTCTGATATTAAAAGCAGAGGCAGATATAATAGATATACTCAAAGACCTGTATTAGCAGATCTTGCTTTTTGCAATAAACCTTCCGATATTGGTGAGTTCTATCCTGGGTTCAGCACCCGGCCCCGTTATTTTTAATATGTGGTATCTGCTCAAGAGGCTGATCTCAGCTGAAAAATCTCTGAATAAATCATTGCAGTCTGTTACATTCCTGCTAAGCAGGCTTATCAGCTCCATCTCACGCTTGTTCGGGAAATGGAAAAGAGAAGGAAATATTATAACATCATTGAATTCCTCATGCATGTAATAGACCTCCGACTGGGTCATAAAACCCACCATAGCGAGCGTAATGACATAGGCTTTGAAACCTCCCGTTGCATTAAGGGATACATGGTATCCCTCTTCTTTTTTGCATGATACTATATATACCATTTTATCAAGCAGATCTATCATGCCCTTGGTAAAGCTTTCGCATGCTTCTCCTTCCCGGCACCCGAAATAGCCTGAGAACTGCTTCGGGCTGTAGACTGATATTCCTGCTGAGTGCAGGTATTTGCTGATTGCTGAGAGGGCTATCTCATTGGATGGAGTAGTGGTTGCAACGGGAAATATCTCGACATCAATAGGTTCCAGGCGCTTTTTTTTACAATAGTGGAAGAGTGAATTAATCTCCGCTGAATATTTCATAGGATCTTTTTCAAGGAATTTCTGCATTCTATCCAGAAAAGCGCTGTCATTTATTAGATCATTCCATACTCTGCTTTTCATTGATGATGAGATACCTGGGTCATGGTCGGTGAAATTTTTTATAAGGCTGTTTCCAATAGAAACAATGTGGAATTCTTTCAT
>CAYSKJ010000154.1:0-7362 GCA_964431655.1 uncultured bacterium
TTTTCAGGCAGTCCTGTCCTGAATCCATTCATATTATATCATGAGTTCTCCCTGAGAATCAAATTATTTTGCGCTATATAACTGACCGGATGTCCCGCTCCCAGCCTTTACAGAAACTGGAATAAAAATATTTCCTCTGATTAAATGGAATTTTTGGAGAAAAAAAACAGCTAAAACCAGGTAATATCAATAAAAACGTGCATGTCAATCACCTGCAGTAAAGTTTATTCATGAAACAGAAAAGCATCATCCAGCCTCAGACTGCCGTGGAGCATGGTGCTGACAGTTAAGGAAACATACCCTTCTGAATGGGGGGGAGTAATAATCATAATCTCCCTGCTGTTTATAAAATCCACCATTGCCGCCGGGACTTTATCAAACCAGACCCTGGTACCGCTATCAAAATTAGCCCCTGATATTACAACCAGATCGTTTCCGCCTATATGACCTGAATCAGGCTCTATACGGGATATCTGAACATCATTATGCAAAGAGACTGAATAAATATAGTTTCTGCTTTCAGGTTCTTCAAGATACTGCAGGTTGTCAATGACCAGAACTACCCGGTCATAGAGACCCGGTTCCGGTAAAACTATATTCATAATTCCCGGTTTTTGGCTGATTTCACTGCTATATACCTCCCATCCTTCGGTTAGGGGAAACTGACTTTCATGGCAGAGCATTGAATAACCCCATACCTGGTTTTTGGACATATCTCCCTGTATTTTTGCAACAAGGGCTCCAGGGCCGGCTGGTTCAGGGTAAATTTCTATATAATGACTTGCATGAGTCTCCGGGGGAATTTCATTTGAAGAGTTAGGGTTGCCTGTTCCATAAAAGGGTAAGTCCTGATAATTCAGGACCTGATGTGGTTTCGGCTGTCTTACAAATAATTCACCGTCTTCATATCCACTGCCGTCATAGCATTCCTTTACAAGGTAATTCCACCGGGTAAATATCTGATAGCCATCCCGCAGAGTCACTCCAGCAAAGGAAAAAAGCAGCTCATCAATAATAAAAGGGTAGAACCCTCCTTCCTGGATCGTTGTAATAAGGCCAAGTTCCTCATAAACAGTCCTGAAGAATGTGTCATCATAATCAACCAGCGCCTCTCTGATAAAGAGAGGCCATATGACATTTGTATATTCAGTCCATCCGTCAAATCGCCATAAGCCGTTAAAGGGTTTGTTCTGCCTTCCCCCGGTGTAGGAAAGCCATGTATAACCCTCAGGAAAAACCAGTTTTTCCGTATACATAGCTGTATTCTCGTCCCAGGCCCATGAGGAATATGCCATGTAGTCACAGTAATACGCCATCTGGCATGCATGATAATACTCATGGGCTATGGTGGCACACAGGTCATCTCCTTCGACCCAGCTTGAAATTGCAATATAGCTTACAGTCCTTGTAGAATATTCAGCCATATCATTGGAATAATTTTCAGGCATAGTATAACCGTAATATTCTGGATAATTTTCAATATATACATCGTATATATCCTGTCCGCCCCCCATATCCCCGTCAGAAGGCGGAAGAATGTAACCCAGCTGGTTATGGTAGATATCCCAGGAATATTCAAAATATTCAGCCATAAGCTCTACCTTATCAGGTATTCCGTTATTATTATCATCTTCAGGATCCACAGCATGCTGACCCTTCACCGTATAGTGTATATAGAAATTCCCCTGGTCTGAGAGATAGCGACAAACCTTATTTGAATAAGCAGGTCTTGATTTAATTGACTTGTACCTTAAAATGTACTCGAGAGGTGCTGAAAGTAATATTGACTCCGCTTCCTTAATAAGACCCGTGGCACACATAAATCTTCTATCTGCATTCTGAACCCTGTATTCCGCAGGGAGCGATTCATAATCCAGAATCAGCATGGTCTGCAGAAGAGCTTTGTCATATATGTTAATATCCCCGCGTTCATAGGCTTTACAGACAAGATCATAAGAGGAGCCGAAGGCTGTTAAAACGCATATAGAATATACAGATACTATATAAAACCAGCGCATCTAATAAAATCTCCTTTGATAAATAAGGTAAATTATCTCCCAATTTTCACTCTGATACAAGAATATTTATTCCTTTTCTGCAGTTACCACTTTAAAGCATATTGATTTCCAAATAGCATTCCCATCAGCAACCGATTGAAATGACTGTTTTTATATGCTTAATACCAGAACTGTGATAATATAATAAAACAATATAAAAAAACGGGAGAATAAGTCCATGAAACCTGTAAAATATATCCTTTTCACAATCATTTTTTTATCATTTGTTTTCAGTTCATCATCAGCACCTGTTGATATTTATACAGCTGAAACAGCCGGCTATAACTGGCTTGTCCAGCAGTACAGCATCAGGGGGATTTCATTTGAGATTTCTCCCTTTAACAGTTTTATCTATATTATAAAAGGCAATAATGTTTTTTATATCTTCAATTATGAGCCTGAAGGCTGGGTGATAGTATCAGCAGAAGATACAGTCTATCCTATTATCGCTTATAATACAAAAGGATATCTTGATCTGAATTTGATAAAGGGGAATGTGGCGGGGTTTTTAAATCTGCATGCAGATTCCATAATCAAAGCCCGGGGAAAGAGCAAACCCCTGAAAGAGACCGCAGTAAACTGGGATGACCTGCTTGACAACAGTTTTGATTCAAAACTGACAAATAAGGCCGTAGAGCCCTTATTGTCATCAAACTGGGACCAGGACAGCCCATGGAACAATATGTGTCCTGAGGACTCTTCTGGACCAGGGGGCCATGTTTATGCCGGATGTGTTGCTGTAGCCATGTCCCAGATCATGAGGTACTGGCAGCACCCTGCCCAGGGAACCGGATTTCACTCCTATTATCATTATACCTACGGCAATATATCTGCAAATTTTGGAAATACTACCTATGACTGGCAGGATATGCCCTACCTGTATGCCACCTCATCCTCCCAGGAACTGCTGTTTCACGCAGGAGTATCGGTAAATATGAACTATGGACCCAATGGTTCCGGAGCTTCCTCTGAAAGTGTCCCATCAGCCATGAAAGCATACTTTGGATACAGCGAGTCAGCACAATACCTTTACAGGCAGGATTACAGCGATACAGCATGGAAAAGCCTCCTCAAAAACCAGCTTGACAGCCAGAAGCCTGTGTATTACAGGGGTTCCGAGACCTATGGCCATGCCTTTGTATGCGACGGCTATGACAGCAGTGACTTTTTCCATTTCAACTGGGGCTGGAGCGGGTATGCTGACGGATATTATAACATCGACAATCTTAATCCCGGCGGTCATAATTTTTCCTACTATCAGGCCGCAATAAAGGATCTCGTCCCTGAAGTAACAGAGCAGTCAAACACGCCGGTATTCCGATTTTTCAACACAGTCAGGGGAGGCCACCTCTACACCATAAGCAATGATGAAAGGGATTCGGTAATGCAGCTTCCCCAATGGAACTACGAAGGCATATCATTTGAGGTCTTTGAAACCCAAGAGCCCGCCACTGTGGCTGTATACCGCTTCTTCAATACCAATACCGGCATACACCTCTATACCATAAGCGAGGATGAAAGGGATGCGGTAATGCAGCTTCCTCAATGGAACTATGAGGGCTCCAAGTTCTGGGTATACAGCACCCAGTATCCCGGATCCATACCGGTATTCAGGTTTTTTAATCATTCCAGGGGAGGTCATCTTTATACCGTAAGCGAGTATGAAAGGGATAATGTAATGCAGCTTCCCCAATGGAACTATGAAGGTATCTGCTTTTATGTCCTGCCTTCGGGGCGGTAATTTTTACACACTCTCTTCCTGAAATAAACTGCTTTTTTTGGCAGAGTAACCGCCTGCTCTCCCATATCTCTGCCGATGCAGAGCCACTGGCATTTCTGCGCCGTACTTTTTGTGTTCAGGATGGGAACAGAAGCTCCTATTATAAAGTGATATCAATAGTCTTTTCGATGTTTCTTTCATCGGGTTCAAAGCTGAGATTTCCCTCATATTCCAGCCGGCCCTCATGGTATATCCTTATTATATAGTACGGAAGAGGAATCAAGCGGTCTGAATGATAGGTCAAAATCCCGCCATTTTCATAATACAGCTGCAAAGGCTTCTTGCACCTGTTGAATATAAGATATACTTCGATATTCTCTTTTTCCCTGGAAGTAATAAGATTTACATTAAGCATGTTTCCATCAGAAATAATAAAGGTTTTATTTTCTTTATCCAGTTCTACCTTTGGATAAAAAGTAAACACATAAGAATCATGCAATAAAAAGATATCATATTCGTCTTTGACCAGGCAGGAACTGTCCCCAGCATGAAAACCTCCGTCTTTATCTGTAACAAAGCTCATAACTGATGTGCTCTTAAGCAGGTTAAGAAAATAAGAATAATGTCCTGGGTCTTCAGGCCCCTGGCATGTCAGCCTTGCCATGTACAACATAAATAGGCCGGGATTTGAGATATAAACCCTGGTATCCGATAACGGTTCGCCCCTTAAATTCACAACATTTCCAGAAAGTTTGATACCTTTCTCGAAGTAAACATCACCCAAGTCAAAGATAACCGGACCTTTCCGTAATTCTTGAATATCCTTTTCATCAAAATGGTGTCTGTGGTTAAGCTGAGTACCATCCCTGCTGAGAAAAAGATCACAATAAAGCTTTTCATCCCTGATATTTTCCACATCATAATCAGGATAGTGAACATAGGGTTGTACCGGCAGGAAGAAATTACCAGAATCATCTGTGTCAGTGGTTATATAGCCACCAGTGGCCTGGTCAACTCCAATATTGGATTCAGTATAGTCATAAGCATAATGCAGTTTGCCCTTCAGCTTTTTGGGAAAATCAATATCATTATTAGCCACTCTCCCGCAGATACCCATCTCTTCCTCAAAATAAAGATCTATTGGGTCTTCAGATACAAACAGATCATGGAATAACAATTCCGAACCTGTCTGAGGATGATTGCAGGCAATGCAAAATCTCTCCGGAACAAGTTTTTCCGGAACTGAAAATATAAATCTGCTATTAAATACCGATCCTTTTACCGAGGTCTTATTAAGCTGACCGTTTTCAGAATAGTATAACTCCGGACTACCCATAATTTTAGGCTTTGCGGATGAGTTGAGGAATTTAAAAGAACCGTATAGAGTGTTTTTTTCAATAATGTAAACAGGATTCTCATATATAATATTTCCGTCATAACCGCATATAGGAGCTTCCGTGAAATCTTCCTGGGATGAGAACACTATCTCTTTATAATAAATATCAGGGCCTTCAACTGTTATTTTATATTGATAGGCTGGATTTAAGTTTTGAAGTAATATCTCACCATTCTTATCAGGTTTTGTATTATAAAGATGAATATAGTCATACATTTCCGGGATAAAACATGAGATACCCACATCAGCCTTTTCTATAGGAAAGCCCAGCCAATCTAAAACAGCAAAACTTACAGAATTAATACCGAAACTGACACCTATATCATTATCCTGCTTTTCAAATGCCTTATAAAATACTGCCTGCCCCTGTGTTGCCACCAGTATCCCTTTCTCAAATGCTGAAGGATCAAAGCCGGGGATCTCTTTGTCCTTATAATCACCAGGCTTTATGGTATTCTGCCATTCTGTCTGCCAGGTTTTATCAGTGCTGTTGAAAAGATATAAATGCAAATTAAGATCATTCTTTACATCTACAGACTCATCAAAGATATATACCCTGGCCTGGGAAGAGGATGGAACTGCAAAAACCATAATTATTGCAAGGACAGCTATTATTATATATTTCATCTTATCTCCATCTTTTTCAAAAGAATATTATTTTCTTTATAACAATCCCTTAGAGATACCCATTTATATGACTCACACTGGATTCTGGCAAACTCAGGCTGATTATCCCTGACAATTTTGCTAATACATTTCCCGATGCTTTCCGGCTTTTCCTTATCCCTGAAGTAATCTACAATATATCTGTATTTACGGAAAGAGGAATACTCGGCCATTCTTTCTACATACATTTCACCGGGACTGCGATGCCAGATATACAATTCTGTATCTGCATCCAATCTGTTTTCCATATATAAGGCCAGGTAATCTGTATCCAGGCTAATATTCCTGAAGCTGTTGCAGGATTGACAATCCTCATTCCCTTTTTTTTCAAGAAGCCTGAAGAACGTGCCCGGTGCAAGCACCTCATTTTCATTATTTTCACTGAATCTATCCGTAATCAGGTATCCATCAAAGATGATTATGCCATAGGACAGCTTATGGCCATCCTTAAAATTATGCTCTAGGAGGGTCTCATCAGAAACCCTGAATTCCGATTTAATAAGGCTGTCAGCAGGACTTTTCATAATCTTAACATTAACAGTATTACCCGGATTTTTTTCATAGGCCGCAACTCCCGCGTTGACAAAGTCATGAGCTGATACCCAGGGCCTGCCATTATATTCCAGTATAATATCACCTCGATTAGCATTTTCAAACCTTTCAAATATCACAGGCCAAATATACTTATTCTCAATATCTTTTGAATAAGGATAATATTCCATTATCATGCCTGCCCGGACACATTCAATCTGCAGAGATTCAATATAAATCTTTTCGTAATCCTTTAACAGGGTCTTGACATTTTTTGCTATTTCCCTTAAATCAAGCCCCAGATATTCATTCAAATCAAAACAGCCTTCATTCAGACTCCGAATAACAGGATAAAATTCTTCCTTAAAATTATCAATTATTGCCTGATATTCGCTTTTTATCCCTTCATCAGCAAAAAGCATGATCTGGAAAAGAAAAACACATAACAGGAATATAATACTTTTTTTATTCCTCATTAGAACTCCCCTATCATAAACTCTGGTTTTATAATATTTATATTTACAATAAAAACAATAAAGTATTAATCCCAGTTATCAATATATTTCATTATAATTGTAACAGCAGTATGCATGGCTTACCAGTCCCTTGCATATGCCTGCCAACGGACCTTCGCTGTTGAGTTGATATTCTATTTCCTTACAGCCCTGTCCGCCTGGTACCGGCATGCAGTACGGATTATTATCAACTATACCCTGGCATTGTCCGTTGGGCCAATCGCAGGCAAAACCAAATTGTCTATAATAGGTACAATTTCCAATATTCACTTCCCATGGTGGTGGATATCCACCACAGCTAAAGCCGGAAGGGATATATTTAGCATCTGAATTATCCATGCTAATTCCATCAGATCGTTTTTCAATATTTTTATTTATAGCAGGCTCTTTCTCGCTATTCTCCCCATTCACACAAACAGCACTAAGGCAGGCCAATAAGATAATCAGGGCTAAACATAAGACCATTTTGTTAATTGA
>CAYSKJ010000155.1:0-7318 GCA_964431655.1 uncultured bacterium
CCTGAACTTGAAGGCGGAAAATGGGTGCTTTTAGACAGATACAGCGATGCTACCATTGCCTACCAGGCCTTCGGGAGGGGAATTGATCTTGGCATATGTGAAACTCTGAATAATTTCAGTACCTCTATGCTGGAGCCCGATCTGACCTTTTTAATACGAATTGATCCTGATGAGGGTTTGAGAAGAAAGAGAAAACAGTCGCCCGGGTCCGATGACAGGTTTGAAAAAGAGGATTATGGATTTTACAGAAGGGTTGTCGAGGGATATGATTATATCAGTGGAAAATACGGCACAAGGGTTATAGAAGTGGATGGGAAAGCATCTTCCCGGGAAATATCCAGGATCATACAGTGCCATGTGACCAGTTTTTTTGGGGATGAACATGGAAATTTTCAGTGAAATCACAGGCCATACACACCAGAAAAACCTTCTCATCAAGCTTCTTTTATCGGGAAGGATACCTCATCTTATGCTTTTTTCCGGTCCTGAATCCATAGGTAAATTTTCTGTGGCCATGGAATTTGCAAAAAGCCTTCTATGCAAAAGTGATAAGTATTACTGCGGTGATTGTGAGATTTGCAGACAGCCTTTTGATCTTCATATCATTGAGAGGGAAGGCAGCTTTATCCGCATAGACCAGCTGAGAGACATGCAGGCGACGGCAGAGGAGGGGCCTTACCGGGCAGACAGGAGTGTTTTTATAATAAGGGATGCTGAATACATGAATGAAGAAGCCATGAATTCATCCCTGCGAACACTGGAAGAGCCTTATGAACATGTGAATATAATACTGCTGGCGCAAAACAAGTCAAAGCTTCTTCCAACAATAATTTCAAGGTGCTTTCAGATTGATTTCTTCAGCCTCAAAGAAGAGGAAATAAGGACCATACTTATAAGGAGGCTGGGTTTCAGTCCCCAAAAGGCAGGTGAATACCTTGGCATATCTGATAAATCCCTTGAATTTGCCGACAAACTTGAATCCGATTTATTCATCAGCCTGTATAAAGACGGCACATATTTGCTGTTTAAGGATATTATCTCCGACTGCAGCATGATTACCATAAGCAGGGTTCTTGATGCTGTCGGCAGGAAGGATATCATACTGTTCTTAAAGCTGTTTTTAAACTTTGCCCAAAAGGAGATGAGCAGTCTGCTGGGATCCATGGGGGACCGCTATAATCTGATGGTTGGACTGCTCATAGACTCATTGGGGGATTATGAATCCTATAACCTCAATGATAGTGTATTCATTGAATCGTTCCTACTAAAAATGAAAGGGGTTCTCGAGAATGTCTGCAATACAACAGGTTAACCAATATAATACTTATTTATTCTATTTTCAGCAGCTGGGGAAATGCTACCCGTACCAGGTGGATGATTCTGACATTGATATAAAAATCGGGGATTTTGTCATTCTCGATACTGAAAAGGGAATAGAGTATTCTATTACAAAAAAGGTGTATCTGGATCATAAAAAGAGAAGCAGTTTCTATATCAAGAATTTTATCAGGAAAGCAAATAATGAAGACATGGAGACTATAAAGAAGATAGAAGCCCTGGAAAAGGAGGCATACCATCTCTGCAAGAGCAAGGGATACGAACTGAATCTGCAGATGAAGCTTATAAAGGTCAAATACCTTTTTGATTTTTCCAAGGTGATATTCTACTTTACAGCCAATGGAAGGATTGATTTCAGGGAGCTTGTAAAACAGCTGGCTTACAAGCTCAAGACAAGGATAGAAATGCGTCAGATAGGCATCAGGGATGAGGCTAAAATTCTCGGAGGCCTTGGCATATGCGGCCAGCATACCTGCTGCAACCTTTTCATGAGCAGGTTTGACCCGGTATCGTTAAAGATGGCTAGAGATCAGAACCTCTCCTGCAATCCTTCCAGGATAAGCGGTGTATGCGGGAGGCTGATGTGCTGCATGTTTTATGAATACTCCACCTATATTGACATCAAAAAGGGTTTTCCCAGGGTTGGATACAAGATTCATCATGATGACGGCATTGCGGAAGTCACAGCTGTCAATTATATTTCCAAACAGGTCTGGGTCAGATTCAGCAAAGATGGAAAGGAAATTACCATGGACCTTGATTCCATTAAGGAGCTTGAATGGGAATTTACTGAAGAAGAACAGGATGATACCTGCGAGGAGGAAGAAACGGCTTTTGCAGATGATATTCCCTATCCCTCAGGACATCATCCTGCTGCTGAGGCCAGGATGCCTGAAGACAGCGCTGTGTCCGATACCGGGAAAAATGGCAGTCCAGGTGACAGCAACGGTGTAAGGAGACCCGGCAATTTTCAGGGCAATGAAGGGAAAAAGCAGGTCTTTTACGGAAAAACGGCAAAAAAAATCACAGATAGAAACTACAAAAAAAAACATTCAGGGAGCTCGAAAAGAAAAAACTACTAGCAATGGACCATTTCAATGAGTATATCTTTTCAGCCCTGAAAGGGCTCCTGATTCTGTTCGAACCGCTGGAAAATTCCATTCCTGTTGAGATAAAATATGCAAATCTCAGGAAATACCCCGGGGAGAACATGCCTGACTGCCGGGACCTTGTAAATCCTGAGGGTTTTAAGAGAAATTCCCCTCTCCTTTTTTATTTTGTCAGGCTTTTCTCCATTATTTCCCATTATCTGGATTTCTATGACCGTGATCATAAAAAAAGATCAATAAATGGCATTAAAATCAGGGATAATGAAATCTGGACAATGAAATCTTCAGGGAGCCCCAATGAGGTAATGGGGTATATTACGGGTAAATGCGGCAGGCATCAAATGTGAATTCTGCTATCTCAAGGGCAACCCTCCCAGAAAGAACAGCCTGAATAAAGGGATAAAGGACCAGGAGGTAATTTACAGGCTTTCCCTCTTTGAAAGAGGCAGAACCTTTATACAGAGGGATATATTATCCACCGATGAGCAGACAACCCATCCCCTTTTCCTTTATGCACTGGAAAGAATAAGGAAGACCAGCACATACCCGGTATATGTGGAAACCAATGCAGTACATCTTACCGGCGATATCATCAGGTCAATCAGCAGGCTTGGGGGGATATACCTGAATGTGTCGGTGAATGTGCTGAAGCCTGGATTAAGGAGGAGACTTCTCAAAGACAGGGACCCTTCAAGGATAATTAAGAACCTGAGATTATTATCCGAAGCCGGGATGTCCTTTTCTGTGAGCATGGTGCCATGGCATACCGTTCCCTTTGACGAGATTGGCGAAACTGCACTGACCTGCAGTGAATTAGGTGCAAACCTCCTTCGGTTTAGGCTTCCGGGATATACTAGTTTTTATTCTTCCAAAGCTCTTTTTGATCTTGATGAGTACTGGTCAAAGATTATTGATTATGCAGGCTATCTGCGGAAAAGCACGGGTCTGCCGATTATCACCGAACCGAGCAAATACGAACAGCTGAGAGATGACAGGGTATGGAGATATCCCTTTGTCCTGGCAGTAATAAAAGGGTCTCCGGCCCATAGAGAGGGTATCAGATACGGGGATCATATAATCAGGATCAATGAAAAACCAATGATCTGGAGAAATGAAGGAATAAAACAGCTTATTCTGCACCACGCTGGAAAAAGGAGCGTAAAGCTCAGGATCTTGCGCCAGGGTGTTGTTTCCGAAATGAGCCTGGAATTCAAATCAGGATCATTCCCATATGACTGCCTTGACCTAAGGTGTCCCTACGGGCTTTATCTTTCCGATGATATTGATTACAGCAGTATAATCCGGCTCAGGAATATCATTGCAGAGGAAAAACCGGAAAAAGCCGTTCTTATAAGCTCAAAACTTATGGAAAAGTCAGTGAGAACCATGCTGTCTATTTTCCATATCGAGGATCTTTTAGATATTTTGGAGATCCATGCCCCCCCCAACAGCTTTTTCGGCGGAAATGTATTTATGGGTGACCTGCTTGTGGTCAGCGATATTATAGGCTATTTAAAAGGACTGAGGGAAAAGAATGTGTTTTTTGACATGGTGCTCATACCGTCCAGCCTGTTCAATGAATGGGGTAATGATATCACAGGCAGATGCTTCAAAGAAGTGGAATATGTATTAAATACCAGGGTTTTTCTTATCCCTTCTCACTTAATATCCCTTTAGGTTCATCGAAAAGGCTTATGTGCTGTCCTGTGCCCAGCATTACGAAGCCGTCAACAATGATCTCCTTTCCTGCCCGGGTAAATGACACAAGGTTTAACAATGTTCTTATGTTCTCCCTGATGAGCTTCAGGCGGGGATCATTGCCAGTGAGGCCCGGGCTTTCAAAATTATCCAGGTTAATCATAAAATCATAATTTTCCATGACTTAGTCCTTTTAAGGGTAATTTGTATATCTATGTATAGATTATTTTAAACTCTTATCAAGAGAAAAAAATAGTTATAAAAGCCTTTTTTATTTGACAAAGGGCATTTGATGGTTATATATAGTATTAATAATAACAGGAGCCTTTAGTATAAGTGGTATTCTATAATATTTACATAATGAAATGCAGAAAATCAGGCGATTCATTTTTGATAAAAAAATCGAATTATTTTTTTGACATTTATAAATATTTTGATAGATTAGGTTAACAAATGATAAGTAATAAAAAAACAAATGTGAAAAATAAAGGAGGTTACCAATGAAACATTACACAAGACCAGTTATTGTAAGCCAGAAGAGTTTTGAGACATCAGCACTTGCATGCATTAAGGCAGCTCCGGGAGCCGAAACCCACCTCGGTGGAGGTACAACCTATGTAACAGGTTCTGGAGACATCGGAAACGGTACTTTCCACGTCAACGAAGGTTTTTCTTCAACCTATCTGCCCTGCGATTACCTGCTGAACGTTTCATAAGTTCAATACCAGCAAAAAAAGGCCTTATTTATAAGGCCTTTTTTTTGTTTTAAAAGCGGTATTACTTCTTTATAATCTCTGTTATATCTCCATCCTTCCTGAAATAGAGCTCATAAAATGAAACGCTCTGCAGGAGATGATGAGCCAGTTCCAGGAGCCTGGAATGCATCTCAGCCCCTTTTGCGAAGAATAGAATGTTGGGCATCAGCCTGTTTAGCGCATTGGCGCCGTTTATGGGAATTTTATAGTTCTTTTGGGCCTTGTTAAGGAAGAATAAAGATTCTATGGGAGCCATGTCATTCAATCCGCCAAAGACGAATTTGCTCATGAAAGGTGTGCCGAAAGTGCAGAATTTTCCTTTATATTTCCTGATGGCTACTATCTCATCAGAAAGCACAGAAAAGTTCTCTCCAAGGTTGACCACGGTGCTCTTGCCTGAACCCGACACGCCGGTAAACACATAGCCGCGGTTATCAAGCTTTATGGAGCTAGAATGAAGCAGAAAGCCTTCAAGCTCAACGGTCATAAAAATTGAAAGAAAAGCCCTGAGGAGGGACTCCAGGGAATGAATATTAGGAAGGAGGGAAAAAAAACCGGATTTTTTGCATAAATCAAAATAGCCCGAAACATCAGGCTTATCAATGCGGATAATATTGCCATTCAGGCTGGCTGCTGTTAAATCAGCGGGCATTTCTGCATTTGTATTGTATCTGTATTTAGTATCTATAAGATAATCAAAGGAATTTTCCCGGGAGATAAAATTGGCATATTTTGAATATACACTTATGTGTATGGCAAGTTCAGTCCTGATTTTTATTTTGATTCCGCAGATATCAAGTATAAGTTCTTTCATAAGTGCTCTTTTCTGATTATTGGTCTGGATTCTTTTATCACAGAAAGAACCTTCATGTCAATTTATAAATAGGATATATACCCTGAAGAATTGTATTTTCTTGACTAAAACGGCTTTAATGGTTTACTTGAGCTTAAATTATGAAATCAGCTGAAAACTTCAAATATTTTTCTTCCCCCGAGGAAAGGTTCTCTTATCTTGCCCTCTTATATGACAGGATAGACCAGAATATTGATACCTTTCATCTTCTTGCAGGTGAGCTGGACTGGCGGAGCCTTTTCAGCCTGGGGCTGGGCAATTCTCTTTTCGGTTTTTACTACAGGGTATTCAAGAGGATGAATTCGGGCATCATCCCTGATGATTTTTTCAAAGGCTGCAGGGACCATTTCTTTTTCAGCGATACCAAAACAGGGATATATTTCCATGAGATAAAAAAGTTTGATGGTATAATGAGAAGCATCAAAAGGGAATATGTCCTCAGCAGGGGATACGCCTATTATTACCTGCTTTATGACAGGCTTCCGGTCAGGGAGTTCAATGATATTGATGTTTATGTAAAAAAGGAAGATGTGCCCGGGATTATAAAGGGTCTGATTGATGCAGGATATACAGACCCGGGCAAGGGCAGGATAAAGTATTTTCTGAGCCATCATATACATATAAGGGTAGAGAACCCCCAAAACAAGATTGTCTTTGAAATACACTGGGCTGTGGACCACAAATATAATCTTGCCCGCATCTCTGTTGAGGACATACTGCAGACCAGGAGGCATGTTCTGCTCAATGGAGAAGAAATCCCTGTTCCTTCAATAGATATGGATTTCATCCTAAGTTCTGTCCATGCTCTTAAGCATTCTCCTTTGCTGAAGTATCTGGAATCACGGGATGCCTGCTTTGATATCCTGTTTAAGAGCAATTATGCTGTTAAATACCTTGATCTCTGCCGGTTCCTCTCGATATACAGTGATAAAATAGACTGGAACAGCATATATTACTATTCAAAAAAATATTACTGCGATGACTATATTAAGGTAGTTGTCAGATTTTTGAACAAAGTCTTCGGTGTTGAGATGCCCTGTAATATTAATGAAAATCTCAGGGAATATTCTCCCGGCAGAATGGAAAGATATACGGCTAATTACCTGATAAGCAGGACTCTTTCTAATAAAGGCCTTAAGAAGAAGGGTTTTTTATCAGGATTTATGTTCCGGTTTACCAGCCTATGCAACAGAAGCCTTATATTCAATCCTGTCAGGATGATGGACCTTTACAGGTACTTTATGCCTCCTTCGGATTATATTGCATTTTTGAAAGCAGAAGGAGTGAGTATATTCAGGAGGAACAGGATATATCTTTTTTTAAGGGGCGGGCTGATGCTTGTAAAAAACCTGTTTGATGCAGTCAGGGGGCATCATGATTTACTGCTGGAGGATTGATCTTCCTTATCGTTCTCATCATCAGTGCTCTTGCCTTTAAGAGCGTTCTTGAAATTCATTATACCCCGCCCGAGCCCTGCTCCTATCTGCGGGATTTTTTTCGGACCAAAAATCAGCAATGCTATTATGAGGATTATTATAATCTCGGCTGCGCCCGGGGTCCACATT
>CAYSKJ010000156.1:0-7196 GCA_964431655.1 uncultured bacterium
CCAGCTCCTTCATGGCTGAAGGGCTCAAAAGCATCTGCATGGAGTTATCAGAGCAGAGCCAGGGCTTCTTCTTCCGACTGGGCTATATCCAGAACATTAATAAGCTTTGTTACAGTAAAGAGCTCAATATTGCTTCCCTTGTGCGCTATAAGCACCAGCCTTCCATCCTTGTTAAGCAGGCTTGTGTGAGCGGCAACAATCTCTCCAATGGCACTGCTGTCAAGGTACTTGACTGCGGAGATATCTATGAATATTTTCAGGTTTCCTTCAGAAATAAGCTTGGATATGGTATCTTTTATTTCCAGGTCTCCCTCGCTAATCCTGAATTTCCCTTTTAAGACAACCAGGGGATAATTATTAAGCTTTTTGACCTCTATGTTCATCTGGAACCTCCCTATAAGGAATTTTTAATCTTATTAATTTTTTATAACACAATGTAAATGAATATGCAAAATAAAATGGAAAAAACCTATTTATCCAAAACTTCATCCCTGTACCGATTGAGTGTCCGGATAATTCCAGACTTGATAGCCTGACAGCTCAGCGTTGCGCCGGATATGGCATCTACCTTTGAGATATCATCGCAAGAACGAATATCTGAAAAAAAACCAGATTCTTTTATATATTCAATAAATCCCTCTGTATCACTGTGTGATAATATGAATGCCTCAACCAGATCAGCATTGCTGTCAATGAGCAGGCCTAAGTGGATAAGGTCATTGTATCCTGTCTGGGAAGTTCCCATTTCCCGGGAAAGAAGAAAACAATATTTATCCCTTCCCTTTGCTACCTTGAAATAAAAAAATGGTTCCGAAACACATTCCAGTACTATATCACTGTCAAAAAACCCTGAAAGCAGGATTCTAACAGTTTTTTCCTGGCCTGCATCAGGTTCGCAGGGGATCAGGGGCAAAGAAAACAAAAGGATAATAAAAGCGGTTATGAATATTCCGGTATTTTTCACAGGGATAATCCCCTCCTTTCAAGGTTTGCTTCTGCATCGCTTTTTCTGATATAATCCGGTTCAAGCAGAAGTATATTTTCAGATTTTCTGGCTGTCTTGTAAAGGTGTATCATGGATTCTGCCCTTCCCCCGCTTTTAGCCTCTATTGCAGTTAAGCCCCTGTTTTTTAAGATTTCACCCATTGCTGGAGTATCTGTAAGGATTATGTCATCATGCAAAAAATCAAGCTCTTTGAATTTCACCCGACTGATAAGACACACATCCTTTAAGATAATGAGATCCGCAGGTTCGATGAATTCAGATACCGATTCAAACCTGGTGATACAGTAAAAAAGCTCATTTCTTCCGGCATCTAAAGCAGTTATTAGATTTCTGCCACAAAAATCGGGATTATTTCTCAAGGCATTGTAGGTCAGTCCGAACATGCTTTTTATGCAATAGATAGGCTTTTCGCAGACATAACTGAGCATCTTTGCAAAGATAAAACCTACCCTGAGGCTGGTAAAGCTTCCCGGACCGGTTCCCAGGAGTATCAGATCAATATCCCTGTCAAGGTCTATGGAATTTTCCGCCATAAACTCATCATAAAAACTGAGCAGGTTTACAGAAAGCTTATCCAAAATGGCATATTCCTTGCTTATTATACTGGAGCCTGCTTTCACTGCAAAGGATAAAATACTGCATGATGTGTCAATTGATAATATATTCATTTTAACTGCCTATAAATATGTATCCATGCTTCGTAAGTCTATACTCATACTCCCCCGGCTGGAGGAGGAAAGTTGGGGATTCTGCAAATCCGGCACGCATTCCTGCCAGAGGCAGTAAGTGCTTTATATAGTAAATAATGCCTACCTTTGATATAAATTCATATTCAGGATATACATCCCGGTTTGAAAAAACCCTCTCGCCCCCGCCTTTTATATGCCTTAGGCCGTAGATGTGACTGCATCCATCCGTATCCATAATCATTATCCGGGGGCTTGCTGAAAGGGCCACTATCCTGACATTGAGCCCTCTTTTCCCGGCAAAAAGAACCTCTCCTTCTATGGTCACCCAATACCCTTCCCTGGACTTTTCGACAGTAAATCTTTTTCTTTCATTAGAAGAATTGGGACTGAAGAAAAGACTCATTATGACTAAAAGTAACAGCCCGGCGCTTACAGAGATTAATACGGCCAGAAGAACAAATTTCAGGTATCCGGAAATAAATGACCTTAATCTTGAACGGTCCCTGATGCACAAAAGAAAATAGACATTTCCAATATAATTTTTCACATGCCGGAACATAACGTAAAGGAGATACAATACCAGTATGCATAAAAGGTATACCGGGTAAAATGTTTTTATACATTCAAACATAATCAGCTCTCCATATACCACATAAGTAAACCCGCCTGCTCTGCTGTAAATTCCTCATCGAAGCTATTATCAATTATGTAGTCTGAAAAAAAGACCTTTTCACGCTGAGAGAACTGATTTTTGATTATTCTCAAGGCAGTGCTCGAGTCAACCTGGTCGCGTTCCATAAGTCTTTTTATCCTGACTTCATCTCTGCAGTATACCAGTATAACAGGGCCATGGTATACTGAATCAAGCATCTCGTAATACAGGGGATTGATACAGATAATCCTGTTGCATCTTTTCCTCAATATTCTGTATTCCTCGGCAATAATGTTGAGAACATAAGGATGTGCAATATCTTCAATCTGCTTTTTAACAGCCTTACTTGAAAATATCAGATCCCTGACAGCCTTCTTGTCAAGAATGCCGTCCTGCTTCAATATCCCCTGTCCCAGCAGTCCAACATAGGAAGAATACAGGTATTCTCCCTTCTCCAGGCCTTTTTTGACAATTTCATCGGCATCTATTACAGAATATCCGAAACTGGATATAATACGGCCGCAATAGCTCTTTCCTGAACATATATTACCTGTAATTATAGGAAATTTCATTATCATTAAAGCGCCCGGTTCAGGACGTTTATGAGATCAAAGTACCTGAAAGGCTTGGTAATGGAGAAATTCACTCCATACTGAAGCATCTTGGTTCTGTCAAGTTCATCCAGATAACCCGATGTAAGTATAATCTGCGGGATTTTCAGGTTTTTGGTTTCCTTAAGCCTGTTAAGTGTTTTAAGAACCCACCAGCCATCCTTGTCCGGAAGCTTCAGATCACATATCATTGCATCATAAACCTTTTTAGTAACAATATTCACAGCTTCAGACGCATTCGGCACCGTATCAACAATATATCCCCTGTCAGTAAGGATTTCAAACATCATATCCACAAAAGTCCTGTCATCATCCACTACCAGTATGGATTTTTTATTCCCGTTTTTTTCTGTGTGTTCATAATGAACGGGAAAGACAATCCTGGTTATGAATTCATTATCATTCTGTGAAAAGAATAAGAGCTTACCCCTGTTCCTGGAAATAAGGCTGAAGGCAATTGAAAACCCGAGACCCATAGACCACGGGGATTTTGCTATAAATGGCTCAAGGCTGTCATTTTCTATGTCAAAGACATCCGAATCGGTATTGTATACAATGGATACAGAAAAATAGTTTTTATCCGCACAGCTTGATATCATTAAATTGCTGTCTCTGGATATGAACTGGAATACATTATTTAATATCTCATCAAATGCTCTTTTAATTTCATCCTTTTTTGCCTTTATCATGTATCCCTTCTCTATGTTGGCATGGATTTCAATCCTTCGATTGCCAGCCTTACTCTTTATGTTTCCCATGTCTATCAATTCTGAGGGATCAAAAACACTCAGGGAAAACTCTGGAATAGACTCTTCAATCTTTATATTGGTAAATTCTTCAATTTTTCTGACCCTGCTGAATATATCTCCAATTACATAATGAATACCGTCAAGTATCCTTATAAGCTCATCATCCCGGATTTTTTTGCTGACAGCCTCCAGGGGATTTATGATAAATTCAAGGAATCCGAACTCCTTTATCATGGATTTAATAATTCTCTGATAGATGATTATCCTCTCCAGGTCCATTTCATATTTGGACAGCTGTCCCTGAGAAAGCAGATCACTGTCTTTAAGTTCAAGATAATGAAAGATCTTCATGCCGAGGGACAGAAGATAATAATGCATCTTAAACAGTTCAGTATCAAACCTGTACCTCTGAAAGGGCCTGGTTTTCAAAATTACAAGAATACCAAGCAGATCCTTCTGAAATAAAATCGGTATTGCAATTGTATGCAGAGCTTTGAGTATTTTGATAACCGGCGATATCCCGCTCTGGTTTTCAACCTGGACTTTTCTTCCGATTACAGCCTTTGAAAGGATATCCCTCTGCTCTTGGGATATTTTGAAATTCTTTAATAATACAAGCTTGTCCTCGCCTACGCCCTTGTATCCTACCAGGTCGATCTCATCATCATCCTTGTTGTACATATAGACAAGAGATGCTGATATCCCAAAATCTTTATGAAGCCTGGCAAAGAAATATTTCATTACCCCCTGGAAATTAAAGCTTCCTGAAAAGACATCCATAATTTCCCTGAAAGAATCTTCCAGCCTTAAAATCCTAAAACTGGGGGTCTTCTTTGCCAGCTTATGAAATCTTTGATATTTGTTAGTTCTCATTCAGCACCGTATAATGAAAAGGCTAGAAATTGCCCTCCAGAATCTTCCAGAATTCCAGCGTATTTATTGTTTTTCTGCATCGAGTGGACATTATCAGACCGAATATATTCAAGATCTTGTTTGCATCAGCAAGATTTAGGCTGAATAAGCCTTCCAGGGCGTTATTGGAGACACTGTATACAAGGGTCTTGGTATTTGATATTGCATAGGCACTGCGCGGACTTGGGTCCAGAAATGCCAGCTCCCCGAAAAAATCACCACTCTTGAGAACAACAAGGGCTTCTTCACCCACTCCAGGAAAAAATTTTGATATCCTCACCTCACCGTCAATTATGAAATATACCGACTCGCCTATTGAGCCCTCGGAAAAGATAAGCTGGTCCTTTTCGTATATAATTGACTGGGACAGGGTCGCAAGAAGGTCTATTTCAGAAACATCAAGTCTGGAAAAAATTTCAAGTTCTTTAAGGGCATGGAATTTATTGTGATAATCATTAAAACCCCCTTCTTTCCCGTCCCTTGTATTAAGACGTTCTCTCACTATATTCTGTTCTTCTTTTTTGTCCCCTTTGAAAAACCCGCTCAGATGCCCGGTAATAACCCTAAGCTCTCGGGCAATGTTTATTAAAAACATCTTTTTAAGATAAAAGGCCAAAGAGTCATTCGATTTGAATATTTTACTCAAATCTCCCCGGGCAAAATGAAGTAATTCCGTTTCCTTCCTGGCTATGACAGTATAGGGCTGGGGAAGCTTGTCAAAAAGGCTTATGGGTCCGATGAAACAACCCCTGGAATACTCGCTTAGAGCTATATCCATACCAGTGGAGAGCATAAACCGGCTTTCCAGAAGACCCCTCTTTACAAGCCATAAGCCGTCCAGTTCTGATGATGAATCCTGTAGAAACAGGGCATCACTTTCCCGCAGGGAAGCTTCCGTAAGGAGAAGGTTAAGTTCGTCAGAATTCATTCTTTCGCTAATACTGGGATAATATTCCCTTATTATGTCCAGATATATCATATCACTTCAACCTGTATATAATATCATTAATACTAATGGACGGGTTGTCAATTTTTATATATACCTGTGAGTTCGGTTTTGCCATATTTAAAGCACTGTAATCCTTGTCAAGCATCTCTTCGACTAAAAAAATATTTTCACCCTCCGGTGATATTATCTCGCAACGGGTGTTCAGCTCCAGGTTGTTTTTCAGCATAATCAGGACATATCTGCAGTCCCGGAAAAAAATTATATCACTAACCACGCCTAAAAAGCAATGTTCAGAACCTGGAATGCTTTCAAATTGAGTGATGCTGAGATCTCTTTCCTCATCTTTTTTGTAAAACCCCTGCCCGTATCCTCTTCTTGTAACAAACAGCAGACGATCAATATCCGAAGGGTCAATACCTTTGCCATCAAATATTCTGTCGATATTTTTGCGGTATGCATGGACTGTCATTCCGGTATAAAAAGGCCCCTTCATTCTGCCCTCGATTTTCAGGGAATTAATTTTCAATTCAACAATTTCAGGCAGGAACTCAAGGGACATAAGGTCATAAGGAGAAAAGAAGGAGACAAAGTCCTTGCTATTTTCCATATAAAACACAGCCCTTCCCCTGTTTTCCTCAATAATTTTATAATTCCAGCGGCATGGATGCTTGCATTTGCCTCTATTTGCACTGTTACCGGTGAGAAAGTCCGAAAGCAGGCACTTACCTGAAATTGACAGGCATAGAGCCCCATGTATGAAAACCTCAAGTTCCGTATCCTGGATTTTGTGACGAATCTCCGATATATCCTGCAAGGTCAGCTCCCTTCCAAGATTAACCCTTTTAATGCCGTTTTCTGCCCAGAATTTTACAGCCATGGAATTGAGGGTATTGGCCTGGGTACTCAGGTGTATAGGAATCTTTGGGGAAATCTCCCTCATTATATAAACAGCACCGGGATCCGCAATGATGAAGGCATCAGGCTTAAGCTCCGCGGCTTTTCTTATATGGGAAATATAACCCTGGATCTCCCTTTCAAATAAAAAGGTGTTTACCGTTATATATACCCGGACATTTTTCTTATGGCAGTAGTCAATTATCTGCTCCGCCTTGTAAAGATCGTCAATATCCGTAAGGGATCGCAGAGAATAGGTACTTCCTGTATATACAGCATCAGCACCGAAATGCACAGCTGAAACAGTAGACTCAAAACTCCCGGCAGGAGCTAATAATTCAGGACTTGCAGGTTTTGAAGAGTAAGGCTCAATAGCGGTATATTTCCTGTTAACTATTTCTTTAAATTTTCTCTTCTTATCTTCTTCTTAATCTTTTTTTCTGCTTTTTTCATGTTTTTTCTTCTGACATCACTGGGCTTTTCAAAAAAGCGGTATTTCTTTATGTCCTTTGTAAGACCTTCTTTTTTGGACTTACGTTTCAATTTCTGCAAAGCCTTTTCGATATCATTATCAACACCTACAATGAGGTTTGATTTGAGCATTTGGATCACCCCTTTTAATAGTTAAATAATCTTACCACATTTAAACTGATTCTTAGATTTGTCAATAATAAAATTAATATCTGTCAAAACAAAATAGAAATGTCCCTTTTTTACCAAATTAGAAATGTCCC
>CAYSKJ010000157.1:0-7166 GCA_964431655.1 uncultured bacterium
AGGCCTTGTGCAGGTCCCTTTTGAGAGATATGACCATATATACCATCAGTATGTCATACAGGCCCGGGACAGGGACAGCCTCAAGGATTACCTGTCGGAAAACGGCATAGGCTGTGCAGTCTATTACCCTGTTCCCCTGCATAAACAGCCCTGCTTCAATTACCTTCCCTCGGCCCGAAGAGAGTATCCAGTAACTGAAAAGGCCTGTCTGGGCGCCCTGGGACTGCCGGTCTATCCGGGGCTTGAGGAAAGGGCCATAGAATATATAGTCGGTAAAATAAGGGAGTTTTACAGTAAATAAAAAAAATATGGATTTAATACAAGACAGGATGGCCGGCTGAGGCCATGCTTCATATAATACTTATCCCCCTCGGAGCTGCGATATTCTTATCCGTAAACATGGGGGGAAGCGGTGTTGCTTCAGCCTTCTCCGCCGCCTACGGGGCAAATCTTATAAGGAAGGACCTGATCCCCGGGCTGTTCGGAGCCTTTGTCCTGCTGGGAGCCCTGTTCTCCGGGGAAAAGGTTGTCAATACCCTGGGCAGCGGCATAGTGCGGGAGAGCCATTTTTCCATAACTGTTACCACTATTATGCTGATATCGGTGGGAATAGCCATAATGCTTGCAAACATGCTGAAAGTTCCCCAGTCCACCAGCCAGGCTGCTGTGTTCTCCCTGATGGGCATAGGTTCGTGCTTAAGGGATGTGAATGTAAACAGACTGGTATTCCACATATTCCCTGCCTGGATTTACCTCCCGGTCCTGGCCTTTTTTATGACCTTTTTAGCCGGCAGGTTTATCTACAAGCCCATAAAGGAAAGGGAAATGGTGGATTTCCCCTCCATCAGCGCCCATCCCCTGATACGCTGGGGGGTTATCGCCAGCTCATGCTATGTGTCCTATGCCATAGGGGCCAATAATGTGGCCAATGCATCCGGCCCTGTATATAGCATGCTCTTTAACAAGATGGGCCTTGCCGACAGCAGTATTCTCATTACAATCCTTTCGGTCCTCATGATTGCGCCCTGGTTCGGCATCGGGGGCTCCATATTCTCAAGCCGTGTCCTTGAGCCCACGGGAAAGGAGATAATTGAGTTCGGCCCCCTGGGTTCCCTTTCCATATCCCTGGTTACGGCCAGCCTGCTTCTGTATGTCTCCCTGGCCGGGGGCATACCCGCTGCCCTGGCCCAGCTCAATATAGGAGCAATACTCGGCCTCGGGGTTTATAAGGAGGGCTTTAGGAAGCTCTTTACAAAGCAGAAGGTAAAGAGGATATTCCTTGTCTGGATTATCTCCCCATGCATTGCCTTTGTGATAAGCTATTTCCTGATGAAGCTGGTTCATGCGGGCTAAAAAGCCTTTCTGTATAATTTGCCTTATTCTGGAAATTGTAAATAGAGTGACGGAATCACCTGCTGTATGACGAGCAGGCTTGCTGTCCGAAGGGCAGAATTAAATCTCATCCTGGCCGGGCTGTGAAGTAAATTCAGATCCGCCCATGTATAAAGGAGAAAATCAGAAGCCCTGCTCCGGTTCTTCAGCAGGGGAGGGTTTCTTTTCATCCATGCCCTCATCGCTCTGTTTTATGGCCTTTTCTGCCTGGTTGAGAATGCTGTTGAGCTCCCTGTAAAGCCCTATGGCCTCCTTGTAGAGCATTATGGACTCTTCGAGGCGGGGCTCGCCGTTTTCAAACAAATCCGAAATCTCTTCCAGCCTTTTCAGCTTTTCTTCAAAGCCCTGGCTTGATTTCCTGGTCCTTTTTGTCATAGAAATTATCCTCTGTTTTTATTTTAAGGGTTTTTGATTCGATTGAGCCGTCGGAAACCAGGGTCTTTATCAGCTGGCCTTCTGATATCTGGCCTGTTTTTCCTATGATTCTGCCCTGCCCATCCATGGTTATGGAATAGCCTTTCAGAAGAAGGTTTCCGGGGGAAAGGCTGTTTATAAGATCCATACGGTGGTTTATCCTGTTTCTGTGGATGGTTATCAGGTTTTTAATCTTTGAGGTGAAATACTCCGGTGCCATGCTGTTCAGAGCAAGCCTGAAATCCGAAAGTCCGGCGGGAAATGCATTTTTTATCCTTCCGGATAAAAGGTCTGCAAAGTGCTTTTTGTTTATTATGCTGTTTTTCAGGCTGTTAGAAATACCCTGCTCAAGGCAAAACCTTATTGTGTGCCTGGTGTCCGATATCCTTCTGCTCAGGCTTTTTTCAATCCCTGCGGAAAACAAGGCATCAATATGCTGATAATGGTTGTTTATCCTGTTTGATAACAGGAGTTTTATTCTTGTGCCGGAGATGTAGCGGATGCGGTTTCTGAAACTGGAAATCCTGGATACTGCATGGCTTTTTATCCGTTTATATGCCGAATCTACTGTTTTTACCGCCTCCAGATATCCTCCTATGGCTTTCTGGCCGGCCGCTGTAGGGGTAATGGCGCTGAAGTCGGCGGCAAAATCAGTCAGGGATACATCCCTTTCATGCCCTACCGCAGATATCAGTGGTATCCGGGATTCAAAGACCGCTTTTACCAGCTCTTCCCCGTTGAAGCAGAAGAGGTCTTCGTAACTGCCTCCGCCCCTTCCCATGATTATGAGGTCATAATGCCCATAATATCTCTTATTTATCATCCTTAGTCTGTCCGCTATATCAGCTCCTGCCTTATCGCCCTGGACCATTACGGGGAAAAGTTTTGTCTCTATGAAGGGAAACCGGCTTAGGACATCAAGGATGTCCTTAACGGCAGCCCCATGGGAGGATGTGACCAGGGCAATCCTTGAGGGGTAAAGGGGCAGGGGCTTTTTATGGGATGGGTCGAAATAGCCCTCTTTTTCAAGCTTATCCCTAAGGATAAGGTATTTTTTATGGAGAGCGCCTGTTTCATCCAGGGCCAGGATGTTTATTACATTTATCTGGTAACGGCTAGCCCTGGGATAAGTGCCCAGACTCCCTTCTATTATTATCTCTTTTCCCTGTTCCAGGGTAATTTTATCTTTATTTAAGGCAAGAGTCACCTCATATTTGTCCTGGTATTTGTCTACCCTGCGTAAATTATTCTTAAACAGGGTTGCTGAGATGCTTGATTTTTCATCCTTTATATCAAAGTAAAGGTGGCCGGACCGGGAGAGGGAAAGGTTGGTCATTTCACCCCTTATCTTTATGCTGTAGGGGAAAAGGTCCTGAACAGCATTCTTTATCTGAAGGCTTATTTCTGTTACCGAGAAAACCTTTTCATCAGTTAGCATACTCTACTGCTCTGGACTCCCTGATTACCGTTACCTTTATCTGGCCCGGGTATTCCACATCCCTTTCTATCCTCTTGGCTATATCCCTGGCAAGGACTACTGCGTTCTGGTCGTCAACGGTGTCTTTTTCCACGATTATTCTGAGTTCTCTTCCCGCGGAAATAGCATAGGCATTGGTGACGCCCTCAAAGGATTTCGGTATTTCCTCAAGCTTGGATATCCTTTTCAGGTAAATTTCAAGGATTTCCTTTCTTGCTCCTGGTCTTGCGGCTGATAATGTGTCAGCGGCCTGAATGAGAACAGATTCTACAGTCTGGTGTTCTGCCTCATCGTGATGGGCTTCCACAGCGCTTATCAGCATGGGATCTTCCCTGTACTTCCTGAGTATCTCAGCGCCCAGCTTGGCATGGGTTCCTTCGGTATCCTGATCCACGGCCTTTCCGATGTCATGGAGGAGGCCCGCCCTCTTGGCCAGCTTGGCGTTAATTCCCAGTTCGGCAGCCATACTGCCTGCGAACATGGCTACCTCTATGCTGTGCTCCAGTACATTCTGGGAGTAGCTGGTCCTGTAGTGGAGCTTGCCGAGGAGTTTTATAAGCTCCTTGGGTATATTGGGTATCCCGACCTTGAAGGCCGCAGATTCGCCGAGTTCCACGATATGCTTCTGCATATAGGCCTGGACCTTCTCAACGGTTTCCTCTATCCTTGCGGGATGTATTCTGCCGTCAGATAAAAGCCTTTCAAGTGTCTGGACAGCTATCTCCCTCTTGTAGGAATCATAGCAGGAGATAATGACCGCTTCGGGGGTGTCATCAATGATAAGATCGACCCCGGTCAGGTTCTCAAGGGTCCGGATATTTCTTCCTTCTCTTCCTATTATCCTGCCCTTCATCTCGTCATTCGGGAGGTTTACAATGCTGACACTGAGTTTCTCGGCATATTCAGAGGCATTTTTCTGTACAGCCACAGCTATAACCTTCTTTGCCTGCACATCGGCCTTATGTTTTGCTTCCTCTATTATATCCTTTATTATCTTTTCTGAGTCCCTTTTTGCATCGTTTACAAGGTTATTGAAGAGGATTTCCTTGGCCTCGTCGGAAGTCATTTTGGATATCTTTTCCAGTTCGGATATCTGCTTCTGTCTCATATCCTCAATTTCTTCCTTCTCCCTGGTGATGTTTTTCAGGTTTATGCTCAGTTCCTTTTCCTTTTTCCTGATTTCCATCTCCTTTGCTTCGATCAGGGTGGACTTTCTGTCAATTCCCTGGCTTTTCTGAAGGAGCTTCCTTTCATATTTGTCAAGGTCTCTCTTTTTGTTCTTTATTTCATCCTCTGCCTTGATTTTAAGCTTATATACAAGTTCTTTGCCGTCAATTTCAGCATTTTTGACAATGGTTTCCCTTTCCAGGTTTGCCTTTTTCAGAATATCCTCTGAGTTATCTCTGGCCCGGGTCAGGAGTGTTTTGGAAAGCTTGGCAAGAAAGATGTATGTAATGACGGTACCGATAACAAATGCGATTACAGCAGTGATGATTATAGACACAGTATTCATAAGTCAAAAACCTCCTTTATTCATAATTAAAATAATGAGGAACAGAAAAAGGTCTATCAGAAGAGAAAAGGAGGGTTATACACCCCCATATATTGCCGTGTGTACAAGAGAATTTTGAACCTGTACATTGCTACAGGGAGGACCGTATAGTACTTCAGGCTCCCCTGAATGATCAGGGTATGCACACCGTACCAGTTGACAATCCTCATTACTTGAGTGTTGGCTCAAATATCTTGTATCATCACAAGCATTACAGGGGTGTATAATTCTATTTTTCAATGCTTTTGTTATTTTCATGGATTAGATAACCATCAATCCTGTTAATAATCTTTTCTGTTCTGATAAGGTTCCTTATCCTGTACTGCCAGTAATCGTTCATAATATTGATGGATGACAGTACTGCTCGTTGTCCCTCGTCCAGTTTCGCATATTGAGGGTACTGCTCAATATACCTGTTAATATATTCAGCCAGGTGTGTGATATATTCAGGCGGAAGGTCGGTGCTGAGATAATAGGTTTTCCCCTTAATGCTTATCTCAAGTTTTCTTTCAGCTTTCATATACCACTTACCATGATTAAATATCTCTCATTTCCTTAGTACCAGGTCAAGCTTGTCAAGAAGTGACCTGATCCTTTCCCTTGTCTGCTCGTTCTTTCTTTTTAAAATATAGTTGTCCTTGATGGAAAAGGCAAGGAACTTTTTAATGGTGCTGTAACCATGGGCTGTTTCACGGCAGACTGCAAGATCCTGCTGAAGGAATGACAGCTCTGTGATCTGGTTTTCGCAGTTCTTTTCCAGAAGTTTAAGCCTTTCATCCTTCTGTTCGACCAGGCCAAGTAAAGATTCTACCCTGTCCTCGAGGACAGAAAATAGATCTTCATATTCCATTATCAGCTACCGGTGGTGTTGCAGGCTTTCACCAAAGATTCAAAACTCTTCTCATCGTTAACAGCCATGGACGCCAGGACTTTTCTGTCAATGTTTATATTATTTGCCCTGAGCCTGTGAATAAATTCAGAATATTTTATGCCGTATTTCCTGCATACGGAATTAATCCTGATTATCCATAGCTGTCTGAATTCTCTCTTTTTCCTCTTACGGTCTATATAGGAATTCATTAAGGATTTGCGGTATGCCTCCATCTGGGTTCTGAGAAGGTTTTTCCTCCTGCCGTAGAAACCCCTGGTGGCTACCCGCAGATTATGTTTCTTCTTTGTATTTCCAACTCCCCTTTTAACTCTTGACATGATAGTTCTCCTAACTTTCCTGGATTAGTTTATTAAGATTCTGATTTTTCTGTAATCAGATTTGCTGACATAGGTTGCTTTCCTGAGCTGTCTCTTTCTCTTGCTTGATTTTTTTGTCAGGATATGAGAATGATATGCTTTGTTCCTTTTGATTCTGCCTGTTGCAGTGAGCTTAAATCTTTTTGCCGCGCTTTTATTTGTCTTAATCTTTGGCATAATCGTTTACCTCTTTTTCTTAAATTATTTATTTTGTTTTTGACGGGGTGTAAACCGCCACCATATTTCTGCCTTCAAATTCTGATGAAACCGCAGGTTTGGCTATATCCTTCAAATCTTCATTGAGCTTTTCAATAAGGACTGTTCCCCTGTCCTTGTGGGCCAGCTCCCTTCCCTTGAACTTTATCATAATTTTAACCTTATTTCCCATGGTTAAAAATTTCCTTATATCCTTGAGCTTGAACTCATAATCATGGGTATCCGTTCTCGGCGTAAGCCTGATCGTCTTTAACTGCAGGTTCTTCTGCTTTTTCCTGGACTCCTGCAATTTTTTCTTTTTGGCATAACGGTGTTTGCCGAAATCCATAATTTTTACAACCCTCGGATCTGAATCCGGGGATACTTCTACAAGGTCCAGCCCCTTGCTTTCAGAAATCTTGAAAGCTTCTGCTAAAGAAACAATTCCGTACTGAGTACCTTCTTCATCAATCAGCCGGACATTTCCATCCGGAATATCTTCGTTAATTCTTTGTTTCTTATCCATATATCAGGTTATTCCCTTTCAAATACCTCCCTTAAAAAAGTCTTTATTTTTTATTATTCATAGGCACGGGCGGGATTGAACCGCCGACTTCTACCATGTCAAGGTAGCACTCTCCCACTGAGTTACGCGCCTTTGACCCTGCCTTTTGAGCAGATAATCCTACAAATATAATATGCTATTTGACTCATGTCAAACAATTTATCCATGAATAAAAAAGTCATGAAAAGACCAGGTCATTAAATGACATAAAAAACAGCACCCGCAATAAAACAGGCCTTGCTGTACCCTGTCAGAGCAAGATATGCTTTTAATCCATTTATAAAAATAATCAACAAAAATATTTGCAAATTTCTAAAACTTGT
>CAYSKJ010000158.1:0-7136 GCA_964431655.1 uncultured bacterium
GGCGAGCCTTCATTCACTACCCTGCTCAACAGGCTAAACTTCATTTCCCTTATGCTTGCATTGTTCCTGGGCACTTCGGCACTGCCCCATATCCTCATAAGGTATTATACGGTACCGAGCGCCGAGGCGGCCAGAAAATCAACTATAGTGGCAATAGCCGGGATAGGCCTTTTCTACATCCTTACCCTTTATCTCGGGGTCGGAGCCCTCACAGGCAGGGCAGTCAGCCCGGAGACCAGCAATATGAGCGCCCCCCTGCTTGCCAGAAGCTTCGGAGAAGTTCTTTTCGCCTTTATTTCAGGAATAGCTTTTACCACGGTACTTGCCACGGTATCCGGCCTGATCATGGCTGCTTCGGGAGCTGTGGCCCATGATCTTATGGTCAATTTGACAAAAAGGAAGATCTCCGACAGCGCCAAGGTTCTCACGGGGAGAATCGTAGCTGTGCTGGTGGGAATAACCGGAATAATACTTGGAATAGCCTTCAGGGGCATGAATGTGTCTTTTCTGGTGGGCTGGGCTTTTGCCATAGCGGCCTCGGCCAATCTGCCTTCCCTGCTTTTAATGCTGTTCTGGAAAAAAACTACTGCCAGCGGGATTATAGCATCCATCCTCACCGGCATTATTGCTTCGGTAGGCCTGATACTTATATGCCCCGATATGTGGGCGACCTACGGGCTGAACCCTGCTGATGCGCCCATGCCTCTGAACCAGCCCGGGATCATCTCCATACCTTTGAGCTTTATGGTGCTTATACTTGTTTCCCTGGCAACGGGCAGGAAAAGGGAAAGAACCCAGTCAACGGCATAGCCTCCGGTCCTGCTTTATGCTGATCCGGGGATATGTTATGGTTTCCGCTTCAGTTCTCAGCATGGAACTCGAAGGATACCCTTTTCTGAATGACAGATATCTGGGAAAGGCAGTTCTTCAGCATTGATTCCTGGATCTGGGTCAGACCGGCAGGATCAATGGAGTTATCCGCTTCATTGCCCTCTTTTATCATTTTTATCTGGTGGGCGAAACGTATCTGCATAAGACTGCTGTATGCCTGCCTTACAGACCTGTAGCTGTCCTCCTGGAGAATGCCTGCATTATAAAGCCTTTCCAGGCGCTCGAAGGTGTTCAGCTCCTCAATCCCATGCATAAAGGAGTAAAGCCTTGCAAAATTAACCAGGGGCAGCATGGCCTCCTTAATATTCATTGATTTCTCATTCTCATCTCCCATTCCTGTAATTATGCGTCCGAACAGGCCGAGGGGAAGCTTGTATTTAAGGGTATTTAAGGCCATATACGACAGGAAAGCGGGGTGTTTCTCCTTCTGCACGGCTATATGCTTCCGGATATCGTTTAAGAGCGCGGAATTACCATAAACACACCTCTGGTCAAAGAATACATTGCATAGTGCTATGGCTTCTTCATCCGGCTCCTTTATCCACTGGCTGTAATATTTTTTCCATTGGGAAAGAGGCTGGTTCCATCTCTTATTGCTGGCCATATTGCCCCCTCTGCAGTAATTGTAGCCTGCGGTATCCAGGCCGTCGCAGAGCTTTCTGCCGAATTCCAGGAAATAGTCGGACACCACATTGTCATCGGTGTCTTCATACACCAGGGCATTGTCCTGGTCCGTGGCAAGGGTCTGTTCCTTCCTCGCCTCGCTTCCGAGGACCAGAACGGCAAAGCGGGCGGGAGGAGTACCCAGTTCCCTGATAACCATATCTATTATCCGGAGGGTAATATTGTCAGATACTGTGCTGGCTATCTGGCATATATTATGGGACAGCGCCCCTGAATCCAGGAGCGAGCCTATAAGGGCAGGCAGATTACTGCGGCATTCCCTGAGTTCCTCAAGGGAACCTGATGCACGGATTCGGTGCGTCAGCACCACCGGGGAATATTTATCAGGCCTTAAAAGCTTACTGCTGTCGATTATTCCAGCCAGCCTGCCGGATGAATCCGTAACAGCAAGGTGATTGATGTTTTTCTCCTGCTCAAGCATTATGGCTTCAAAGACAGGAGTGTTCCTGTTTACCGTTACCACAGGAGCGCTCATAATTCTTGAGACAGGTTCGCCGGTATCAAGGTCCGCTCCGACTACCCTCATGCGTATATCATGGTCAGTAACAATGCCTAACAGCTCATTGTCCGGGCCGGTAACAGCTATCACTCCTGACTTTTTCCTGTTCATTACGTTCACTGCATTGGCTATGGTACTGTCAAGCCGGCAGGATACAGGCGGGCCCATGGACTGCGAGACCGGCTCCGTAAGGTAAAGCAGGGATGTCTGAAGGCGGGACATGAGCCTGTCCTTTTCCATGCTGGTCTGTCTGGCCTGGTGCCGGGTTATGTCCTGGATGCTTAGAAGCAGAACGGGCTTACCCGAAAGGAGGACGGTATTGGCTGAGATGAGTGCAGGCAATGACTCCCCGTTCTTGCGCCTGAGGTTTACCTCGACAGTATCCGATGAGTCCGCTGAACTGGCCAGAGCCTCCACTGCCGGCAGGCCCCCATCGACAGCCATGATATCGTCAAAATCCAGGAAAGAGGCCTCCTTTGATGAATAGCCCAGAATACCCTGGATGGTGCTGTTTGCATAAATACAGCGGCCCCGGTATAAAAGCAGTATTCCGGTAGAGGAGCTTTCCACAAGGGCCCTGTAGCGCTCATGGGACACCCTGAGCTCCTCTTCCGCCTGGCTCCTGCGCCTTTCAATCTTCAGGCTCTGCAGGGCTACTGCCAGCATAAGAAAAGCCGTAACAAGAACAACGATGAAGGATAGATCAATAATCCTTTTTGTGAGCTGGTCAATCTGGTTTTTTACATCATCAACATACAGCCCCGTTCCTATAATCCAGCCCCACTGCTCGAAGCCCATGACAAAGGATTCCTTTGCCTCCATCCTTTCAGGGTCATCCTGCCACTGCCAGATATAGCTTACGAAACCCATGGAATGCTCTTTAACCTTTCTGACAAATTCCTCAAAAAGCAGTACTCCGTTAGGGTCTGTGTATCCGCTCATGTCAACGCCTTCAAGGTCTATACGGTACGGGTGCATTATCATCCGGCATTCCATATCCGTTATCCAGAAATAGTCCTTTGATTCAGGGCCGTAGCGCATGTGCCTTATACGTTCAACAGCAGACATCTTCGCCTCATCATGGGATATAATTCCCGATTCCGCCTGCTGATAGTAATCCTGGACTATACTCCATGCAGAATGGGCCAGGTCGGCGGTCTCCTCTTTCCTTCTGTCCAGCATGAGTTTCTCCATGCCGGGGATGAGGACGGCAAAGGTAAGGCCGATAAATAACAGCATTACCAGCACAGAGGGCATTATTATCCTCATGAGGAACCAGTTCCAGTTGATGCGGACTTCCGTCTCCGGCTTTTTCCCGGAGGGCGAGGTGTTTCTGGAAGGTATTCCCCTGCGCGCATGTTCCCCGAGTTTTTCCCTGAATACCTTCCAGCGGGCAACAGGCATCTTAATCCCGGGCTTCTCTGAGCCATTGTGCGAACCGTGGAAATCACTGCCTCCGCTGCATACCAGATTGAGGCTGTCTGCAAGGTTTATAATCTTTTTCTTCTGTTCCTCCGTGTATGCCCTGTAATAAGCCTCTATGCCATCCAGGCCCTTTTTTGCAAGGTCCCTGACCGCTGCTGAAAGCTCATCATGGCTCCAGCCGTAATTCAGGGGGTGGGCAAGGACTGCAAGGCCTCCTGCATTATGGATGCATTCAATTATTTCAGAGGCATTGAAGCCTGCGGAAAAGCACCTGTGGATATCCCCGCTTTCCGGTTCAAAACCGTAAGCAAGAATGTGAAGTTCCCTGTCATCATAACTTCCGTGAAGCTCAGCGCCGGAGAAAGCTGTAATACCCTGCTTTTCTGCGCATTCATAAAACAGGTACAGCCCTGCTATGGTATTGTGGTCAGTCAAAACAGCGTAATCAATACCTTCCCGGGCCATTATATCCGCAAGAGCCTGGGGTGAATACATGCCGTCACTGGCATCGGAATGGCAATGCATGTCAATGCTGACATGAGAATAAGAGGCTTTTTTAAGGTTCTCTCCGTTCACATTTCAATAATATACCATTTTGCCATGGAATGCAATTTTATTTATCCGGTATATTTAATGGAGCGCAGAACAAGGACTTATGTCCCTTAACCTGTCAGAACAGGGAATGGGAAATGTGAAAAATCCTCTTTGCATATTCAACCATAAAGGGATAGAGGGCCAGAAAGGCGCCGTTCAGGATAATGCTCCGCCCCCTGTTTTTCAGATAATCAGGGCATCCGGCCATGAACCAGGGCTCCAGGATATCAACAGCCCTCATGGGGAGATAGATTATCATGAATATCAGCACTATTGCAGGCGCCAGAAAGATCCAGAGCCATAAGGGCATATTATCCACACCCTCTATTCTCAGTATTACATCCCAGTAGACGGTGAATGATACGGCCTGGAAAAAAAAGACAAAGATATTGCCCAGTATAATCTTGAATAAGGGGGGCTCTTTTTTTACCTCCCGCTTTGCCGCTACGATCCACCAGAAAAAGAACTCCCTGAAGAACATAGCTGTAAAGAGAAGAATACCGGCCAGCGAGAACTCATTGTTATCAGCCATCAGGCCGAACATTTCCATTGCAAATAACAGAAGGAAATAGGATAAAAGCACATGGCTTATAACAAGGCCGGAACCGAGCTTCATGGACATCCCCGCTGCATGGGACTCACCGCCCCTGGCTCTCCATAGGGATGAGAGCCATCCCATTCCCAGTGTCTCCAGAAAAAAGAGGATAATTATCAGCCATCCCCCCCACTGGGCGTCTCCTTTGCTGTCCATGGCATTCCTGAGCAGGGGAATGATCGCAGGGGCCACAAAGAGGGCATAGAGGTTAAACATGCCTTTTTTGAGAAGGGCTTCAGGGTTTGCCTTATTGATAAACATGTCTTTATTTTAGTTTTTCTGGAGGATTTTAGCAAGCAAATATTCATTTTCGGGCAGACAGGAGTGGTAAAGAAAATCATTGATATGGACCAAAATAGGATTATCATATAAAAAACATGCAAGGATGTAATTTTATGAAGAAATCTGATTTGAATCTTTCCTTAAGAGAGATCACATGGGATACCCTTATCCAGATTATGAAGCTCAGCAACACTCTGACTGATTCCCAGAGGCAATGCGTGGCTGACAATGCCAAATCCATAGCGCAGGCTTATTTTGCCGGTTCAGCATGGTTTCGTGCTGTATATCTTGATGATGTACCGATAGGGTTTGTGATGGTTGACACCCATAACCCTGACCTCCCCTGTGAAGATCATCCCTCAGCCTTCCTGTGGAGGTATATGATAGGCCGGGACTGGCAGAACATGGGCTATGGCAGGCATGTTATGGACATGCTGGTGGATTATTTCAGGGCCCGGGGTTTTTGCACCATGTATACATCCACGGTAATGAAGGAAGAGGAAAGCCCCTACGGTTTCTACATAAAATACGGCTTTACCGATACAGGCAAAGAAGAAAGCGGTGAGCAGGTCCTGCGCTATGCATTCCCGGATACAAAAACGGGGTGCGCTGAAATTCTGCCCGTGATTCCCAGGATCAGCCTCATAACCGTATGGTGCAGTCATGTTGAGAAAATGAAGGCCTTTTACAGGGATGTTCTGGGTTTCATGGTGAAGATTGACCGGGGTGATTATACGGAGTTTGAGAATAATGGAGTGAGGTTTGCCCTTTGCCGGCGCGGCATCATGCAGAATACCAGCCCGGATTTTTTTGAAAGTGTTCAGGGGCAGAGGTTTGAGCTGGCTTTTGAATGCGAAAAGCCCGGGGATGTAGATAAAAGCTATAAAATGCTTATTGAAAAGGGTGCTGTTTCTGTTGCGCCTCCCTCGGATATGCCCTGGAACCAGCGCACTGCCTTTTTTAAGGATCCCGAGGGGAATATACACGAAATATTTGCAGATATAAAATAAAATATGCCAGAACCATACAGGACTGATTATCTCAATATACACAACAACCGTTACAAAATACTGAAAAACCAGAATAAAACTGGGTGGGACGGGGATGAAACCCGCAAGGTTCTGCAGGACACCCTCGGCATAATAGAGAGGGCAGTACAGAGATATGGGGTAAAAATCCCTTCAAGACTCCTGGAGCTCGGGTGCGGCAACGGGTGCCTTACCATTGAACTGAGCAGGAAAGGCTTTGAATGCCGGGGGATTGATATTGCGCCTTCGGCCATAGAATGGGCAGGGGAAACAGCACTAAAAGAAAAACAGAATATTGATTACAGAGTTGGAAATGTACTGAATCTCCCCTTCCCGGATGATTTCTTTGACATAATTATAGACGGGCACTGCTTTCACTGCATCATTGATGAGGACAGAAAGATCTTTCTTTCCGAGGCATGCCGTGTGCTTAAAGACAGCGGCATCTTTATTATTATGACCATGTGCGGAGAGCCGTCAAAAAGCATCCTTGAAAGATTTGAATACCGGAATGGAAACCTGATTGCCGGAGGTATCGCAGGAAGGCACATAGGCATGCCTGAATCCATATTAGAGGAGATAAGACTGTCAGGACTGCATATTATAGAATGGTATATCATAAAAGGCCCTCAGGACATGCTTGCCGTCATCGCAAAAAGACAGCGCCATGCTTTATTGCCCAGGAAAAAAGAACAGTAAAGAATTAATTATCTATTTTGGGCTTTGGTAAAATGGCCAGCCCCATGATAAAGTATATACTTAAATTCGATATTTATTAAAGTTCTGCTTATCATATATTATCATCCATTAATGTAGTTTTTTCTTCGTGGGCTTTATTTATAGATATCTCATGTGCATTCTCATAGGCTTTTATCCCTTCAGTCACATAGCCGGCGGTCAGTATGATGTCAGCACCGCTCATTCCGATAATATCAAAGGATAATTCCGATACAAGGTGGTCAATTATATCGGTAAGGGTCCTTGCGCCGAATTCTTTTGTGACTGCATATTGTGCAATTATCCTGTAAACATCATCATTTTCTATTACCAGCTTTATGCCGCAGGCATTCAAGTATTCCCTGTAAGGGATAAAAGGGCTTGAGACACTGCTTTTCAGGATGCGCATAAAGTCATTGCA
>CAYSKJ010000159.1:0-7014 GCA_964431655.1 uncultured bacterium
GTGGGGACATTTCTATTTTGCTCAATGGGGACATTATCATTTTGGTACAACACAATAAACCAAATCATTATTATAATAAAAAATACAAGATTACTGAAAAAATATACTTTTTATAGTTACCTGGTGTTTTTTGCCTCTTCAGCTCAATTTATTTGACTGAACCCTTATAGCAGGCTAATATCAAAGTACACCAGTTTATCTTTTAAGGAGCATTAAATGAAGGTACTTGTTGTAGGAAGCGGGGGCCGGGAACACGCCCTGGCATACAAAATATCTGGAAGTGACCGTGTCCGGCAGGTATTTGTCGCCCCGGGAAACGGAGGAACATCCAGGAGGTTTACCAATGTTGACATAAAAGCCGAAGACATCAAAGGGCTTTGTCATTTTGCCGTAAAAAATCATATAGACCTTACGGTTGTCGGGCCTGAACTTCCGCTTTCCTTAGGCATACGGGATGAATTTGAAAAGCAGGGTTTGCCACTTTTCGGGCCTAATAATTTCTGTTCCCGCCTTGAATCCAGCAAATCTTTTGCCAAGGAGATCATGGCTTTGCAGAGTGTTAGAACGCCTTCCTATGAGGTGTTTGATCATGAGCAGTACGAAGAAGCCCTTTCTTATCTTGACAGTATTGATTACCCTGCAGTTATCAAGGCTGACGGGCTTGCCGCAGGGAAAGGCGTCATCATCTGCCAGGACCGGGATCATGCAATATCTGCTGTAAAAAGCAATTTGAGGGATTATATCTTTGGCCCGTCATCCCGCAGGATTATTATAGAAGAGTTTATCAAAGGAGATGAAGCCTCCTTCATGTGTGTCATTGACGGTAATAATATTCTTCCCCTTGAGACCAGCGAAGATTACAAAAAGGCATATGACAATGACCTTGGCCCTAATACCGGTGGCATGGGCACCTATTCTCCAAGCATATTTATAAATCCCGGCATGAAAGATGCCATAATAAAAGAGGTATTCAGGCCCATGATAGAAGGCCTTGAAATAACAGGGGAGGCCTATACAGGAGTCCTTTACGCCGGGCTTATAATCAGGGATGGCGATATTTATGTGCTGGAATTCAATGTCCGCTTCGGAGATCCTGAAACCCAGTCCATAATGATGAGGCTCGAGAGCGATATAATTGAGATATTTGAAAAAACCATTACCGGCAGTCTTCATACCTGTACCCCGAGGTGGCATGATGCAAAAAGCCTGTGCGTGGTATGCGCTTCACCCGGCTACCCCGGAAGCTATGAAAAGGATCTGCCCATAACCGGGCTTGATATTCCCCTTGAGGAAAACAAGGTCATTTTCCATTCAGGGACCCGGTTCATGGACAACAAATGGTTTAGCACCGGCGGAAGGGTCCTGGGAATCACTGTCAGGGAAGATACCATGACAGACTGCAGGAAATCAGCTTATGATATAATAGATAAAATTCACTTTGAGGGCATGCATTTCAGAAAGGATATCGGAATAAAAGCAATATAAGTCTATGCTAATTAACCATATACATAATTGTTTCATGTGAAACATTTTTATTTGCTGCCTGTTATTATTTTAGGAGGTTTATTATGAATATTGATATTGCAATAATAGTTGGAAGCCGGAATGATTTATCATTTATGCAAAAGGGACTTGGCCTTTATAAATCACTCAACATTGCCTTTGAAGTAAAAATATTAAGTGCTCACAGGACTCCGGAACTTCTGAAGGAGTATATGGAATCAGCCGAGAAGAACGGCTGCAGGCTTTATATTGCCGGGGCCGGCATGGCGGCTCATTTGCCCGGCGTCATAGCTTCTCAGACCCTCAAGCCTGTAATAGGGGTTCCTTTTAATGCCAGCTCTCTTAATGGCATTGATTCTCTTCTTTCCATAGCGATGATGCCTCCGGGAATACCTGTTTCCTGTATGGGCATAGGAAGTTCAGGCTTCTATAACGCATGTCTTTTTGCCCTGCAGGTGCTATCCCTCGGTAATCCTTCCCTCTCTAAACTGCTGGCAGATCAGAGGAAGCAGAAAGAGCTCGAGATAATAAAGGATAATGAAACCCTGGAGTATTAGGTCTTGGAGCTTTACGCGAGGATAAGAGAGATCCTCTTTGAAGGAAATGTTCTTCTGTCTTTTTCGGACACAGTGACCGGCCTTTTCTGCCATCCTTACTCTGATAAGGCAGTCAGCACCGTAAGAATGCTGAAACGCCGTGATCCTTCAAAAGGGTTTATTATGCTTATATCAGACATCTCCGGCCTGTGTTCTGTCGGGGGCTTCGAAAAGGCCTTTATTTCCAGGTTCTGGCCCGGACCTCTTACCATAATTTTACCCTGCTCTGAACCTGCCCTGGCTTCTTTATCCCCGGATGGCAGGACCATGGCTGTCCGTTACCCTTCTGATTCCTTCTGGACAGGTTTTCTTAAATATCATGCTTTTGCCGTATTATCTACCAGCGCCAATGAATATTCCTGCCTTTACTCTGAATTTATCAGGGATTCCAGGCTCAGTAAAACGGATTATCAAATTTCTTTCAGCTGTTTTATTAAAGGCTATTTTTACGAACTAATAAAACTTTCGGGAAGCTCTATTGGCATTGATTTTATCCTTTCCCGCAAGCCCTTCCTGGAAGACAGGCCATGCCTTCCATCCACCCTTATAAGTCTTTTTAATAACAGGCTGAATGTTCTCAGGGAAGGCAAGATTTCTTCTTCCGAGCTTTATGCCTTTTACAGGAAATTATCCTCTGTCTAATGCCTCTCCAATATCGCAAATAAAACCCCCGTTTCCAATATTTACCCTGGTTATAAGCTCTTTGCTCTTCTTATTGCCTTTTCGGAAGTCCTGCAGCATATTCTCGATAATTTCTGGCCTTTTAACCTGTGCTTTCAGGGTCTTTAGAAATTTTTCCCCGGTTTTTTCCCCCCCGAGTAAGTTCTTTAGAATATCTTCAATTTTTATGTTTTTTTCTGCAAATATTATTATTGATCCGCCGAATCCGGCTCCTACAGTTTTCGCACCGATAATTCCTTCAGTGATTTCCAGATTTCTTATTATGTAATCAATATATTCATTGCTGTTTTTAAGTGCTCTGCTGATGTTCCAATGTATTTTAAACATATCCCCCGTTTCAATCTGCTGTTTTTTTTGAAACCTGATGATGAATTCCTTCTGGAAAAGGTAGAAGGATAGAATACGCTTTATGGTCCTGTCCATGCCCTGCGCCTTTATGCAATCACGGATCTGCTCATCTCTGAATTCCCCTATCTCCAGAATATTCTTCGAGCCGATATATTTTGAGCATTTTTCTGCTGTATACAGAAAATCCGCTTTTATATTATTGAATTTTTCAAGGGCTCCTTTTGTCTTTGCTGCATTAAAAAGGCTGTTAAATATATATATATCCATATCCCTTCTGGCCTTTACATAATCAGTTAAAATATTTTCTCCTTTATGATCATTTATAAGCAGACTTCCTGCTCTTCCGTATATTATAGTAGCATGGTCGTTAAATCCTCCCCGCGTGCCTGTGTACCATTCGCCCTCACCGAATATAACCGCTTTGTCACCGGGCATTTCAAACCTCGGATTGTGTGCAGTAAAATGCCATCCTGAAGACACAACTACTGCTGAAGATGTACTGAGGCCGCTTTCCATGGGTATCTGTCCCTTTTCGATAAATATTTCATATCCCTTTATCCCGAAAATAGAGTCCATCTCATAGATCATTCGTATAATTGGCGCCAGCACATAATTCAAAGGGTTGCCCCGCACCATTAAAAAATGTGGGTTCTGGTATATAAATTCCTTCCATGTCAAATTCTTTCGGTTTTCTCTTATAAATGAAAATATACTTTTTAGATCTACGTATTCCTCTTTGCCATAGGCTTCCATTTTTACCCTGATTATTCCATCATCCCTTTTTTTGCTTATGCTCCATATACCTTTGTCCAATGCCATGCTGACCTGCCTGGACCTGAGCATATCCATGTATTCCGTAATATTAATCCTGCCGGGGACAAATGATGCATATGCGGGCTTATTATCCCATCCTGCCTTATTTATCAGCTTTTCAATATTACATTTTATACTCATGATTCCGGTGCTTGTCCTTACATGCAACAGCTAAAAACCCTTGATGCCCTCTATCTGGCTTTTAAGCGCTTCTTTGGTAATCTCCATATATTTTTCCCTGCAGTTTTCTAGATGTGTTACAAGGTTTCTGCATGCCTTTTGAATATATGCTGAAAAGAAATTCTTCCTTTTATTGTAATAAAGATTGCAGAAGGCTCCTATAATCTGAAGAAGCCTGTATATTGCAACAAGTTCAAACTCTTTCAGAAAGCTGCAGGGGTCTTCTTTCTCCAGGCTTATCCTTTCCCGTATCATCCTGCAGATATTCTCATAATGCTCCGGGTAAAGATTTGTATAGGGGTCAAAGACAATGGATGCCATGTCATAAGCCCTGTGACCCTGTCTTGCACCCTGAAAATCAATTATGAATGGTTCATTATTTTCAACCAGTATGTTTCTTGACTGGAAATCTCTGTGCATAAAGCCTTTATAGATTAATTCCCTGTAAATTTCTGAAATATTTTTTAATTCATAAAGAATTCCTTCTTTCTGCCGGCTCGTTTTAATATATCTATTTACATAATTCTCATAAAAATACATGCATTCTTCTCTGAATATAAAGGATTCGTCATACCTGCTGTTAAAAATATATCTATCTTCATATTCTTTGATTTTGCCTATACGCAGCGCTGTATCCATAACTTTACCAAACATTTCCATATCCAGTCCGCTTCTGTTAAGCCAGGACTGCAGATTTGTCATGCCAATGTCGCGCATCAGAATATCTGTTTTATCCTCCGAAATTGCGTATATCTCAGGGACATTTATGTGGTTTTTTGCAAAAAGCCCTGATATGTATATATATGTGCTGTTTTCATCAGTATTTTTACCTGTGGCAGGGTTTTTATTGCTCATTAGTATAAGATATTTTTTGGCGGTTCTGATCCTGTAGAATTTTCTTTCAGATCCGTCCGGCCTGATTTCTTCCAGGCTTTTCCATGATAATAAGCCTAATTTTCTTAAGGTATTATGAACCGTGTATGCGTCATTATTCATTTAATATGCTCTTGTAGATGATATAGTTCCTCAGGATGAGCTGTACATAATCCCTTGTTTCTTTATATGTCACAATAAAGTTATATATATCCATATCCTCCTTATCATACATCGCTATCCAGCGGTTTGCATTCCTTCCTCCCGCATTATAGGCTGAAAGGGCATGGTTTATATTGCCGTATCTATCAATCATTTCTTCGAAATATTTTATTCCTATCCTTATGTTCAGCTCTTCATCAAACAGCTCGTTTCTTCTGCCATATCTAATGCCATGCTTTTTTGATACATCTCTTGCTGTGCTGTGCAGGATTTGCATAAGGCCTACGGCGTTCCTGGGAGATACGGCATATTTATTGAAACCGCTCTCCTGCCTTATCAGGGATTTGACCAGAACGGGATCAATTGTTTTTGAATTTCTTTCTATGATTTCTCTGTGCATTACGGGAAACAGTATTGATCTGTAAGGCTCAGGGAGCACTCTAATGTCTATCCTGACATCAAGGGAATTAATCCAGGCAGTTCCTTCGGCAATAGCTTTTAAGTTCTGGTCCCATTGATGAAGGAACTTTATATATTCTGATTTGATGTATTGATTATTTTCGCTCTTGTAAATAAAATGCAGATAAGGCTCAATAAGATATAATTCATCGGTTTTTTTCAGAATTAAATATTTTTCATAATATATATTTCCGCTTTCCAGCATCTTTTCTTTTCCATGGCGGATATTTGTCTGGATGTATGCCTTTACAATTATTTCGGCATATTTTTTTAGCAGTTTTCTATTATTGCCCTCCTTAGATATTCTGTATAGATACTGTGCCTGTTTTACAGTATCATCCCTTTTTATGAAGGTATACATGTTTTTATATAGTGATTCCTTGAGGCCTTTCATTTTAATCCTGTGGGCTTTTATGAGCTCTTCCGCTTTTAAGCTGTAATATGTATTATTATTGTTGGAAAGGCTCTCTTTCAATACCTTTTCAGCTTCTTTATCATTTCCCATTTCAAGTAGTATTTTTGCGGCAAAATATCTTCCGATTGCGCTGTAATCATTACTTTCAAGTTTTGTAAGCATGTAGAAATAATCAAGGGCTTCTTTTTTCTTTTTATCCATGAGATGCAGTATTCCGGCCCTTGTAATAAAAAGTCCGTAATTATCTGAAAAGAAACGGCTGGAGGCTATAATATTATAAATGTTTATTGCATTATTGTATTTTTTTTCTGTTATATATTCTGCTGATGCTTTAAATATTGCTTTTTCCGCGTAATGGCAGATGGGGTACTTTCTGAAGATTTCTTTATAAAGCTTTTCTGAACTGGCTTTATTAGATTTTTGTATCCTTTCCCAAAGATCTTTTCCGCCCTGAGAATATTCCATCGTTTTTGCAAGTTCTTTCAGCAAATGGCTGTAAAATGGGATGTTTTTCCTGCGTATCTCAAGCTGTTTCAGGATGCCTGATGCTTCCCTGTATTCCCCGGAGTCAATATAATAAAACAGCAGTCGGTTTTTGTTTATTTCCTTAAGCTCTTTGCTGTCAATCCTTTTAAGGCAGTTTTTTATTCGTCCGGCATATTTTCTGCTGTATATCTCAAGATAAGCTTCAACAGCTCTTTTGTATTTTTTGTTTTTTTGCTCCTGGTCTCCTATGGATGTCATAAGATTTACAAATGAAGCCCTATTTTCAGTCCCTGCATCTATTACTTTTGCTGTCCGGTATAATAGCCCTGTATCACTTGTTTTTCCAGCTATTTCAATAATCTTTAGAGCAGCTTCCCTCACCAGAACCAGGTCATTGCATACCTCTATTATCTGGGAGTAAATGGGTATGGCAGATACGTGCATATTTTGCTCATAAAGACTGTGAGCCCTGTACATCATTAAATTATAATAAAATGT
>CAYSKJ010000160.1:0-6847 GCA_964431655.1 uncultured bacterium
GGTACTCCATGCCTTCCGAGGCGGAAAGGCAGAGGCATGCCGACAGGCATGCAATGGCAAAGAGCATTCTCAATGCTTTTATTTCCCTTTCTTTATTCGACAAACAATCCGCCTTCTCTTATGCTCAGCCTGATTTTTTCTTTCACGCTTCCCTCAATTATCTTCTTTGCAATTATTGTCTCAATGCGGTTCTGTATATACCTGTTCAAAGGCCTGGCGCCGTACATGGGGTCATAGGACTCTTTTGCCGCAAAGCGGTATACCTCCTCATCAACCTCCAGCTGAATATCCATGGAGGCCATCCTGTCCGCCAGGTAGCCGAACTGAAGCCTGGCAATATCCACCAGGTTCTCCTCGGTAAGGGGATTGAAGATTATGGTCTCATCAAGCCGGTTTAAGAACTCGGGCTTGAAATGGTTTTTCAGCTGTCCCAGGACCTGGGCCTTTATATTTTCAGGTATACTGCCGTCCCTGGAGCAGTTCTCCAGAAGAAGGACAGAACCAATATTGCTTGTCATTATGATTATGGTATTCTTGAAATCAACGGTATGTCCCTGATTGTCCGTCAGCCTTCCGTCATCCAGGACCTGGAGAAGAACATTGAACACATCGCTGTGGGCCTTCTCTATCTCGTCAAAAAGCAGGACTGAATAGGGTTTTCTCCTGATTACTTCCGTAAGCTGTCCCCCCTCGTCATAACCCACATAACCGGGAGGAGCCCCGATCAGCCTGGAAACGGAATGCCTCTCCATGTATTCGGACATGTCTATCCTTACTATATTGTTCTCACTGTCAAAAAGGGCCTCCGCCAGGGCTCTGGCGACCTCAGTCTTCCCCACCCCCGTGGGGCCCAGGAATATACAGCTGGCTATGGGCTTTTTGGGGTCCTTCAGGCCCGACCTGCTCCTTAAAATAGCATTGGCGATTATCCTCACCGCATCATCCTGGCCGATGACCCTCTTATGCAGTATATCCTCCAGGTTTAGAAGCTTCTGCTTTTCCCCCTCCATAAGCTTGGAGACCGGTATCCTGGTCCATTTTGAGACCACCTGGGCTATCTCTTCCTCCGTAACCTCCTCTTTAAGGAGCCTTCCCTCGCTTTCATGCTTTTCAAGCCTCTGCTCATACTCCTCCAGGTCTTTTTCCAGCTTTACCAGCTTCCCGTATTTCAGCTGGGCTGCCCGGTTAAGGTCATATTCCCTTTCGGACTTCTCTATCTCCTTCTTTACAGCCTCTATTTCCTTCTTTATATCCCCTAAATGGGATATGACCGTTTTTTCCTCCTCCCATTTCAGCTTCAGGGCTGACATCTTTTCCTTCAGCTCTGCCAGCTGTTTTTCTATCTCTTTCAGCCTCTCCCGGGACTTTTCATCCTTCTCGGCCTTTAAAGCCTGGAGCTCGATCTCCAGCTGTATGGACCTCCTGCTGAGCTCGTCAAGCTCTGCAGGCATGGAGTCTATCTCGGTCCTTATCATGGAGGCCGCCTCATCCATAAGGTCTATGGCCTTATCGGGAAGGAAGCGGTCTGTTATATACCGGTCTGAGAGTACAGCCGCCTGGACCAGGGCTGTATCCCGTATCCTGATCCCGTGGTGCACCTCGAACCTTTCCTTAAGCCCCCTCAATATGGATATGGTCTCCTCCACATCCGGAGGCTCCACCATTACAGGCTGGAACCTTCTCTCCAGGGCCTTGTCCTTTTCAATATATTTCCTGTACTCATCCGTGGTGGTGGCCCCGATGCACCTGAGCTCCCCCCTGGCAAGCATGGGCTTGAGCAGATTGCCGGCATCCATGGCTCCCTCGGACTTGCCTGCCCCTACTATATTATGGAGTTCATCAATGAACATGATAATCCTGCCCTGGGACCTGGCAATCTCATTTAATACCGCCTTCAGCCTCTCTTCGAACTCCCCCCGGTACTTTGCCCCGGCAATGAGCGCCCCCATATCCAGGGCCCATATGGTCTTGTCCTTCAGGCTCTGGGGCACATCCCCCCTCAGTATCCTGTCGGCAAGGCCTTCGGCGATGGCAGTCTTGCCGACCCCGGGGGACCCGATAAGGACAGGGTTGTTCTTTGTCCTTCTGGAGAGTATCCTTATAACCCTCCTTATCTCCTCATCCCTTCCTATCACAGGGTCAAGCCTGTTTTTCCTGGCATCCTCGATAAGGTCCCTTCCGAACCTTGCCAGGGCTTCATAGGTTTCCTCAGGGTTCTGGGAGTCCACCTTGGTCTGCCCCCTTATCTCAACCAGGACCTCCAGTATCCTTTTCCTGTCAATCTCATAATTCTCAAATATTCTGCTTACAGGGCTTGTCTTTGATTCACCGCACATGGCAAGAAGCAGGTGCTCAATGCTCACAAACTTGTCCTTCATCTGGTTTGCTTCCTGCTCCGCCCTGTATATCATACTGTTCAGGGCTCCCGATATATAGAGGTGCTCAGGGGTTTCTTTCAGCCCCTGGACCTTGGGGAGCCTGTCAATCTCCCTTTCCGCATCGGCAGTCAGCCTTTCATTGTTTACGCCCAGCTTCTCAAAAATCCTGAAAGCCAGGCCGTCCCTGTCCTGGATAAGGGAGTAAAGGAGATGGATGACTTCTATTGACTGATTGCCGTTATTCATGGCAATGTTCTGAGAAAGCATCAGGGCTTCCTGGCTTTTCTGAGTCAGTTTCTCAACATTCATATCTCACCCTCCTTATTAGATATCTATCCTTCCCACTGGGGACATATAGACAACGAATTCATCATCGCCGTCCGCCCCGATAAGATTATCCATCAGTATCTGGTTGTATGCCGCTATTGCGCATGTCCCGCACTGTATGCTCTCGCATGCAAGGTAAAGGTTCTGGCACAGATGGCCGGCATCTATAAGCATGGGCTTGTGCCCCCCTATATGGTATCTCCATTCGTTCCTGTAGGGAATACAGCTCCAGATAAATACAACGGCGCTCTTTGCAACGAATATCTGCCCCAGGGTAGCCTTGTCCAGCTTATCCTCCAGTTCCTCCACCCTTCCCATGCTCAAAAGCCCGTTATCAAAGGGCAAATACCGGTAGAGACCCTTTTCAAGGCCCTTTACATTATTGACTACCAGGTAGGTCTCAAAGGGATGCCTTGCTCCGGCGGACGGGACAGACCTCAAGGAAGCATAGTCATTGTCAATGACCTTATGTACCCCCTGGGTTGCCCACAGAAGGTAGCTAAGCTCCTCAAAGGACAGGGGCTCCTGGTTATACTTCCGGTGGGACCTCCTTCTGGTAATTATATCAATGATCTTATCCCTTTTCAGCTCTATCCCATCAAATCCCGGCAGGGGAACAATACTGGCATCCCCGGGACGGGGCTTCTGAAGGGGAGGCCTCGGAAGGCCCTTCTCCTGGTCTGATTCCTCAACGTCGGTCTCGATGGCAAGCATGCCCCCGAGGTTTGACTTCATGAAACATCTGTATCTTTTTATCTTGTCCATAATATTAACCTCTCTTCTGAATTTTATATTTTAGCTGTAAACTGCATTAATTTAAAGCTTTTATTTAATACAGCAGTAAGGCCCGGCATGTTTCCTTTATGGCTTTATTTTAGGCTGTTTCTCTCAATAAACACCCCCCCCCGGTAGCCCTGTATGTCCCCGTTCCTTTCGGCATTATCAAGCCTTTTCTGAGCCCAGAGGCAGTAATCGGTATTTATCTCTATCCCGCAGTAATGCCTTCCCAGCTTCTTTGCCGCCACCAGGAAGGCTCCGGATCCGCAGAATGGGTCCACTACAAGACCCCCCTCCGGGCATGAGGCCAGTATAAGCTTTGCGCCTAGCTTTTCCGGCTTCTGGCAGGGGTGGTCGGTATTCTCCCTCATGGACCAGTAGGGCACCGTTATATCATCCCAGAAATTAGAGGGATGTGTAAGCCTGAAGTTTCCATCCCCGCTCTCCTGCCACCCCTTAGGCTTTCCGTTTTCCCTGTAGGGTGCTATTACCCTCTTTCTTACCATGACCGAACCGACATCAAAGTAATATTTTCTGGATGCCGTTGCAAACCAGATATCCTCGGTGCAGTTCTTCCAGTTGCTTTTTGCCCCCCTGCCCTTCTCCCTCTGCCATGTTATCCTGTTCCTGATAATAAGGTATCTGTCCAGTACCTGGTATAAGACAGGACTGCTCCTCCAGTCCCCGCATATATAGAGGCTCCCCTTATCCTTCAACAGCCTTGCAACCCCGGGAAACCAGCTCTCAAGATACCTCTCATATTCAGAATCCCCGGACCTGCTGAACTTGATGCCGTGGAAGTTCTTATTCAGATTATAAGGCGGGTCAATAATTATCAGGTCTGCGCATTTATCCGGGAAATTACCTATAACATCAAAGAGATTGTCATTGAATATCCTGTCCCTTATGCCTTCTTCAGAAAGGACCGCATCCCCGTGGCTCAGCTTTCCTGCAAGTTCATCTCTCTCTGCCTCTTCAAGCAATAAGGTCCGGTTCCTGGGAGCCCTATCCTTTTTTTCCAATACCCTTTTCCTGCCTTAATGTATTCCTTTACATAATAAGACAATCCAGGCAGGTAATCAATTTTTTTCCTTGCTCTGCAAAAATATCAAAAGCCTTTATAAAACCGTCCCTCAACCCCCGGGATACTGTATATCCACAATTCCCAGCCTGTCATCCACGGTAATAACAGGATACCCGGCATCCTCCCCCTTATGAAGCCTGTATCTCCTGTTATCATTCTCAAAAAAATAACTGAAAGCCTTGCCCCTCCCCAGATGCCACCAGAAGGGAGGAATATCCCATAAGGGCACCCGCGAAGGGTTGGTATGACTGTCCAGTGCTCTTATAAATACTATCGGGTAATCCTCCAGATCTACCTGCCTGACCTCATCCAGAAAAACCCTTACATTTTTCCCCAGGGGCTTTCTGGCATAAAGGACAGCACTGTTTATGCCGAGATAGAGGTTTAAACCTGCTATGAGTACCAGAAAGATTGCAAATATTGAGGGCTTTGCATACTTCTCAAACACATAAAGAAGGGAGCATAAATAGAAAATATAAGGAAGGGCAATGTAATTATCGTACTTTTGATAAACCAGGAAGGCAAAGGGAATAAAAAAGCCTGTAGACAATAAAATAAAGGCAGACAGGATTCTATCCCTGGTGATAATTGCAATACCGATAAGGATTATCAGAGACAGGGCAGCCACTGCCGGCATCCTCCCGGCGTAAAAGCAGAAATTGGAGATAAACTGCCCTGCAGATAGACTGGTGCTGTAGGGACTTGTCTCGGGAGCACTGCTGTAGGTAAAAACAAAGAGCAAAATAAACAGCAGCCCGAAAGCAATATATGCCAGGCTCTGCCTTGCAGATACTTTATTATATGCCAAAAGCATGGCGCCGGGGAGTACAAAAACAAAAAATACATTGCTGAATATTCCTGCCAGAAATATCAGGAACAAAAACAATAATCTAAGTCCGGGCTTTAGATTCTCAACCATACTGATATATAAAAAGAGAAAAACAAATAAATGACCTATAAGATGCTGTGAGTTAGAAAGCCAGGAGAAATTTGAAATGGTGGGATATCCTGCAAAATACATCAGAGACGCCACACAGGGAAGGTATTTCAGCCGGAACACCTGCCTGCATAAATGGAATAGAATATATGCATTGAATACAATTATTAAAAAATTAAATAAATAAAATAAAAATGCCTGGGAATGGAATATTCTCTGAAGGCTGAACCAGTACAGATTCCTGGACAAAAACCTTGTAATATAATGAAACTGGCTGAACCCCCCCCGGGTATTAAAGATCCTCTGCATACCCGTATTATCCCTGAATTCCCATAGAAACGAAAAATCATCCTGGTAAAACCATGCATCTGCTGAATAATATACATAAAATGCGGTAAACCCTATGAAGAATAACGATAAGAATATCTTAAAATGCTTTGGGCTCATATAATTTTGATGTCCAATAGATAATTAATTATGCTTTCAAAAGAGCCCAGAGGCAAGAACAATATACATACCATATGATATAAAATCCCGTTTCTATTTATTAAAGCTCTTTTGCAGTTTTATAAAGGATCTCTCTCAAGCAGATGATCATAATAATGGAGATTAAACAGCAAAATAGTCTTTAATCTCTCTCGTGAAAGAAGCCTCTTGCCCTGGGTGATTAACCTCAATCTTTTATAATACTCATTTAGTTTTTTCTCTTCTATGATCTCAGAATCATTTAATATGCTCTCAATATATCCGTCGGGAATCCTCCTCTGAAAATGGCCGATGCGCCACATCCCGGATACAGGCATCCTAGCTAACAGAGGGTCAGATAAAGCGAATTTGTCTATTATTATTTTGTCCAGTCCAGAATAGTAACCAAAAATACCAATATTAGCAGAGACAATTAATTTCTTATCGCTGGATTTGAATCTTACAGCATTATGTGCCAGACCAAAACCCGACAAGAGACTGCTTTCCCAGTCAGAGGATAAGTACCCTGGCAGTGAGAGCCACTGGAAGTAAAACCCCCTCTCGTCTGCAATCCCCATCTCGATATCGGTATTCTGATGATCAAATCCTGAATTCAGCGGTGTATGGGGATAAAGAAACAGATATACTGCAAGCAGGATAAATGAGAATACCCTTGTTCTATTCAGCTCAGGCTTGGGCAGTCCTCTTACAATAATTATCACAGAGATCAGATAGGAGAAGGAAAAGAAGGTTATGTCAAAATTTTTCTGTAAAATTTTTTATCATGTATCCTGAGTTACCTTGGATTAAATTCAAAATAAACGACTTGTCTTCCTAATACAGCAAGGTACTATATAATCAGATCAAATTTCTCCACCT
>CAYSKJ010000161.1:0-6845 GCA_964431655.1 uncultured bacterium
GTTTTGCCATTGCTTTTTATTTCCCATAAATACAAATACCCTCTAAAAAAACAGGAATATACTATAACACTGCCTAATGCTAAAAGAATCAAGGCAAGGAATATTAATATCCTCCTTCTCATAACAAATGCCCCTCCTCTATGTATATCGTAAATCATCAATTTTTTAATGTCAATGGCATATAATAAAAGTATGAATAGAATGGACATTTTCCCCATATTCTCATCTGCTAGAGTAGTATATCTGGACCGCCAAATATCATGCAGTCGCAATGAGTATAGCATGGACAGGAAGGATCAGGATGAGGAAATTCTGATATTGATACCATTGGGAAAAAATCGTGGGGATTACCATATGCATTAATCTGTATATGGCTATCACTGTAAGCACTGTAAGCTATACTGGTCCCATCGGCAAACATGGATTTTTTTTAATTCCCTGAAAGATATTCCATATATGTGGTTATGCCATGTAATCATTCGATGGGTAAAAAGTCGCCCATTAGCGTTATCAGGCCAATATCATGGCGGGTTTTTCACATATACTGTCTGATTTGTATTCAGCAGACAGAAGGCAGTATTCCCTATCTTTGAAACCATTAAACGGTGTAATTAGCATCAGGAATTAAAGACAGCTCTGGCAGGAGTAATTCCCCATTATATGGATAAATATCCGCTTTGCTTTCTCCAGCTTATCCCTGAATGATTTTAATATTTACTTAACAGGCAAATATCAGGACAGAAGATTTCCCACAGCCTCGCCTATCTCTTCAGGCTCATTTATTACCGTTATGCCGTTTTCCTGGAGTATCTGTATCTTGGCCTGGGCTGTATTGTCACCCCCGGATATAATGGCGCCTGCATGGCCCATTCTCTTGCCGGGAGGGGCTGTCTTGCCTGCTATGAAGCTTACCACGGGCTTTGACATATTCTCCCGGATATAACGGGCGGCCTCCTGCTCGTCTGTGCCCCCGATCTCCCCTATAAGCACTACGGCTTCGGTCTGGGGGTCCTCTTCAAAGAGCTTCAGGTAGTCAATAAAGCGCATGCCTATTATCTGGTCCCCCCCGACGCCGATGCAGGTCGACTGGCCGTACCCCTGGACAGTCAGGTTATATACTATCTCATAGGTCAGGGTCCCTGATCGGGATATAACCCCGACACAGCCCTTTTCCACTATATTGGTGGGAAATATGCCGAGGGAGCCTATGCCCGGGGATATCATGCCGGGGGAATTGGGGCCTATCATCCTTGCCCCGTATTTTTCCAAATATGGTATAATCCTTGCGACATCCAGCACCGGTATCCCTTCGGATATAACTACAACAAGCTTTATTCCGGAGCCTGCTGCTTCAAATACAGCATCGGCGGCCCTGCGGGCGGGGACAAATATAACCGATATATCAGCCCCTGTTTCCCTTACAGCCTTTTCAACGCTGTTGAAAACGGGGATTCCGTCCAGGCTCTCCCCTTCCTTTCCCGGGGTCACGCCTCCAACTATGCTGGTATTATAGGCCTTCATCCTTCTTGCATGGAAAGAGCCGTCTCTTCCTGTAATGCCCTGTACTATTACTCTTGATTCCTTCTCTAATAATATACTCATAAACTGACTCCTTTCCGGGATAGTTCCACTGCTTTTCTTGCGCCTTCGCTCATGCATGATGCGCTGATAAGGGGAGAATCAGACAGAATTTTTTTTGCAAGTTCAGCATTGGTGCCGGTCAGCCTCACAACGATGGGAACTTTTATGCTCATCTGGTTATAAGCGCTGATTATCCCGTTGGCTACATCGTCACACCGGGTAATCCCCCCGAATATGTTGATAAAAATGGCTTTTACATTGCTGTCGGACAGTATAATCTCGAATGCCTTTATTACCTTCTGGGGATTGGAGCTTCCTCCGATATCCAGGAAGTTCGCCGGCTCTCCCCCGTATTTCTTTATGATGTCCATGGTAGCCATGGCAAGCCCTGCGCCGTTTACCATACAGCCGATATTGCCTTCCAGCGGTATGAAGCTGAGCCCGTGTTCCTTGGCTGACCTTTCCACATCCTCTTTTTTGTCGATCAGGGAGAATTCTTCTATATCAGGGTTCCTGTAAATGGAATTGTCATCAAAATTAATCTTGCCGTCCAGAGCCATTATACGTCCGTCTCTGGTAATAACCAGGGGGTTAATTTCCAGGAGGGTTGCATCCTTTTTGACAAAGATGCTGTACATGGATTTAAGAATCCTTGCCACCAGAAGGGCTTTTTCCTTCTCAGCAAAAAACTCAAATCCTATCAGCTGGGCCTGGAAATCAAGCAGTCCGTATTCCATATCAATATACTGCTTGTATATCAGGTGGGGTATATTCTTTGCGACCTCTTCAATCTCGACACCGCCTTCTCTGCTGGCTATGATTACTGCCTTCCTGCTGTTGCGGTCAAGGACGATCCCCAGGTAAAACTCCCTGTCTATTTCCGCCGCCTGCTCGATTAACAGATAATTAACGCTCAGGCCCTTGATTTTAAGCTTAAGTATATCCTCTGCATATCTTTCAAGCTCATCTGACCCGCGGGCAAGCTTCACCCCTCCGGCCTTGCCCCTGCCACCTGCATGGACCTGGGCCTTGACCACCACCGGATATCCCAGCCTTTCTGCTATTTTTAAGGCCTGCTCGGTATTGCCAGCCACTTCACCGCTTAAGACCGGTATATTGAAACTGGAAAAAATGCTCTTGGCCTGGAATTCATAGATATTCATAGATATTACTCCTTTCCTTCGTTAAATGGCCCGTACCTGAACATCTCGACGCCGAATTCGGACGATATCCCTTCAAGGGCTTTGAAAACAGCATTATCCAGAGGGACATGGTCTTTATAACGGACTGAATATTTGTATTCCTTTTCACCGGGATAATAGATATAGTCTTTTCCCCTGGCTTTGGGAGAATTATGGCACATGTCAATAAAGCTGGCAGTATTCTCCTTGATGGACTGGGTGCCTGCAAAGGCCTCCGGGTTAATGACTCCGAGGAAATGGCATACTCCCGAGGGCTTTCCCTTCTCCCGGTAGACATCAAGGCCGAAGCTCCCCCCTGATAAGACCGAGCATAGTATCTCAACTACCATACCAAGTCCGAAACCCTTATGCCCGCCGGTATCTTCATCGCATCCGCCGAGGGGAAGAAGGCCCCCTCCCTTCCTTTCAAGCAGATTTTTGAGTACTTCGCCGGGGTCCCGGGTCGCAATCCCCTCATGGTCTGTCGCCCATGTTACAGGCATCTCCTTTCCCTGCCTGCCGTAGACCTCCAGTTTTCCCCGGGGCACAGTGGATGTTGCCATATCCAGCATAAAAGCTGTCTCCTTATTGGAGGGTACTCCGACGGCTATTGGGTTTGTCCCGAAAACTGCGGTTTTACCGTGGGTGGGAATTACCAGGGGCGCTGCATTGGTCATGGAGATTCCTATCATATCCCGCTGGACGGCCATTATGGAATAATAGCCCGCAATACCGTAGTGATTGCTGTTTCGTATGGATGCAAAGGCCATATAGCTGTCCCGGGCCTTTTCAATCAGCCTGTTCATAGTAAGAAAAGAAACAACCTGCCCCAGCCCGCCCTGGCCGTCAACCACCATTGAAACCGGGGTTTCCTTGATTATATTGATTTCTGTCCCGGGCTTTATCATGCCTGATTTTATGCCCTCCACATACCTTTTTAGCCTTGCTACCCCATGGGATTCAATCCCTCTTCTGTCCGACAGGATAAGGACATCTGCCGTTATCCTGCCATCCTTTTCCGGGACACCCAGCTTCAAAAGGACTTCCGACACGAAATCCCCCAGGCTTTTAACATCTGCATAGAACCTGTCCGGCACTTTCTATCTCCTTTTACAAATTACTTAAATTTAACCATAGATTATTTTCTCAGAGCTGTAAAAATATTTTCCACAGTTCCTCCGGGCTGTAGTTTTCCCCGTATCTTTCAAGCTGCTGGCCTCCCTTCAGGATCAGCTCATGCCTCATCGCACCATCCTGAATAATGCCTGAAAGCTTTTTTTCAAGATCATCCGGGTCCCTTGGATTGAAATATACAGCGCCATCCCCTGCTGTTTCCCTGTGCACGGGAATATCCGAGGCAATTACAGGAGTCCCGTGAGAGAAGGCCTCATGTATGGGTATGCCGAATCCCTCGTATAGGGAAGGCCAGATAAAGACCAGGGCTTTTTTATAAAGCTCTGTTTTTTTGTTCTCATCGACATAGCCGAGATATTCAATTCCCTTACCGGCAGTCCTTACTTCTGAAGAGCCTGCAATCTTAAGTCTCATATCTGGATATTTAGCCCGGATAGACATAAATGCCTTCAGAAGGACATCAAGGTTCTTGCGAGGGGAACTGTTACCTATAAAAAATATATAATTTCCCCTTTGATCCCCGGTCTCTGTTTTTTGTTTTATATTCACGTAAAGAGGGTTCCATACCTTTACCCTGCCGGAGACTGCATTTCCGAAGACCTGTACCAGCTCTTTTTTAACCGTTTCAGATACGGTAAAAATTATATCAGCTGTCCTGACTGAGTTGGCGATGGCATTTTTCAGATAGAGCCGGAAAGCATATGGCATGCTCTCCGGGGCCATATAAGGAGTAAGGTCATGAATGGTAACGGTCTTTTTAATAAAGGACGTGACAGGCAGGCTGAAGGCAGGGGAATGAAAAATATCGAATTTCTCCTTTTTTAACTGCCTCTGAAGGGCAACGGAGTACCAGTAAAGGGCTGTGAGGTGGTTCTGCCTGCTGTACCGGGTAAGTATCTTCTTTGTATAATCAGCCCTGCTGTCATAGGTAACCAGGACCGTAAGCTCTATATCGGGGCATAAGGACAATACCCTTATAATCTCCCTTGTATAGCGGGAAACACCCGTAGCCTCCCTGTCAATAAACCTTCCATCTATCAGTATTTTCCTGCTCAACGCTTACATGCACTCCCTGTATATTTCCAGATGCCTTTTTGCTGTATCTGCCCAGTCATATCTTTTGATGTTCTCATGGCCCCTGCGGGCAAGCGCCTTCTGGCCTTCTTCATTCTCAATAAGCCAGACCATTGCATCAGCAAGGGCCTGGATATCCCCCGGGGGGAAATAAACAGCTGAATCTCCAGCAATTTCATGGAAAACCGGTATATCAGAGATAAGGACAGGGATACCCATGGACTGGGCCTCTATAACCGGTATGCAGAAACCCTCGTCAAAAGAGGGCATGACAAAAAGCCTCGCATACTTGTAGAGGTTTATCAGGCTTTCCCTGGATATATAATCAAAGATAATAGTATTTTCTCCGGCATATTCTTTTATGCTCTTTTTAATCTTACCGGGGACCGGCCCTGCAATTACCAGTTTCATGCCTTTAAGCCCGGACCTTGATACCTGCCGGAATGCATCTATAAGGCTTTTGAAATTCTTCCGGGGAATGAAGCTTCCCACAGAAAGGATATAATCCCCGCCTATGATGGGGTCCATGTTTTTCTCATGGTTGCTGTAATAAGGGTCAAGCCCGACATATACCGGCCTTATCCTGGATTCATCAATCCCGCTGTAATGCATGAGGATGTCATTCTTGACGGCATTGGAAAGGGTAATGATAAAACAGCTTTTCTCAAGGAATCGGCCGAGTCTCTTTGATATTATATTCTTTATGTCGCCTGAAGCAAGCCTGCTGTTTTTAATGAAATTCAGGTCGTGAACAGTGGTAACCAGCCTGGATTTCTTTGTATGGGGGATATAGTAATAATTTGTGGCATGGATTATATCCGCATCGCCGGTCAGCCATTCAACTTTAGGAAGACCCGGGTAGGACCACAGGTAGTTTAACAGCCTGTTGGGGATAAAATACCGGTATTCCTCTATCTTGTAATTGTTTTCAAAATGCCCGGGCTTTTTTCCTTTCAGGGAGGAATAGAAGCATTTGATAATCATTTCGCGGTCCACCTGGCTCAGGTTCTTTACCAGGTGGTACACATAGGTTGCTATTCCGGTCATATTGCCTAAGAGGGGTCTTGCATCTATACAAAGCTTCATATCGGATACTTCAGGTGTTAAAGGTGCCTTTCAATATAGGCGGAAAGCTCCTCTGCGGAGAAAAAGCCCTCCAGCCTTTCCTTCTGGATGCTGTTGCTGAAAATAATGATGGTCGGTATGGAGAATACTTTGAGCTCTCTGGCATGCTCCTCCGAAGAAGCAATATCATATATGGCGATCCTTATCCTGTCAAAGTACTGGTTGGCTATCTTCTTGAGGGGTATGTCATAGTTTTTTGAGGGCTGGCTCCAGTCTGCAACAAAAACAACAAGGAGAATTCCCCGGTTATTTTCAATAGTACTCTGGTATTCTTCGCCTGATATCTCCTCAAAGCTTTTATAAAGAGGTATTTTAAAACCGCAGCTTGCACAAATATAATGCAGCCCTGAGCTGTTCCTGTTTATAATGTATTTCTGGCCGCAGTCAGGACATACGGTCGTTATCTGGTTTTCTTTCATCAATCTGCTCCTCGGGGAAAAATTGGTCAAGAACCTTTCGGGAATAACTGGGTATGTCAATGAAATTGAGGCCGTAACGGGTCAGTTCCCCCTGATGGGCTGGGGTCAGCCTCCTGACAATTTTACCTGTTATTGAAATATTTTCTTTGAGTATAGGCATTACGAAGCTTATTCTGACCTCCTGGCCCAGCGAAAGCTCTTTATTTGTCTCAAACAGCATCCCGGACCTGCTCAGGTCCCTGGATTTTGCGAAGAAAAAGCTTTTGTCATGGTTTTCCATAGCCCATCCCTGGACCAGTATGGCTCTTATCTCCCTCTTAGGGGCTGTGAT
>CAYSKJ010000162.1:0-6842 GCA_964431655.1 uncultured bacterium
CCGAAAAGCTCCCTTGATGCATCATCGTAAGTTCCTGCATACTTCAGGTTTCGTTTCTCAATATAATCAATATTTTTGATATCAGTTTTCATGATGATCACCTGGTTAATAAAATTAATTATCAATTATTCTAATGTCAACATAAAACATAATTTGCATAAAGCAGTGCAGGCCATAAAAGAACATTGTTGCAAATATTAATTTTTTTCTTGATAGTATTAGCTCAGTAAGATTAAAATACAAAATTATGTTTCCATCTGTAATAATGCTTTATAACATTGTTATAATTTGTTATAGTAAAATATTCTATGATTAAAATAAATAATATTGCATATAAACTGCTGAATTTGATAAAAATAATACTGGAGCATATTACCGGCAATATTCTGCTCCTGGCATTATCATCCGCAGTATCCTCACTGCTGTTCTGCCTTATTTTTACCAGTGGAGATATGGAGCTTTTCTACAGGGCTTTTCTGCTGATGTTCCTGAGTTTTTCCATGATTGCAGTTCTGACAGGCCTTATAATGCATAATGAAATAGGCATTTACATAAGCCTTCTTGATCTGTCCGCCAGCTCTAACATAAGAAAGATTCTTTCACAGAAAAAACCTTCCGATTCTTCTTTGCTCAGGAATGCCATCTTCACAGCATCCTTTTTTCATAAGATTCTTTCAAAGCTTAACCAGACTGAGGAGAACCTCTATAATGAATCCGAGACACTTCAGAGGATATCAGGCGAGCTTTATACCAGCAGCCGGCACCAGCAGAATGCCATCAGCTATGTCATGTCCTCTTCACAAAAGATAGACAGCCTCCTGGAAAGCACAAACAGCAATATTAAAAAGGTGGAAAAAAATGCTGTCCAGACCCTGGAAACATCAGCCCTCATTGAAAACAACTCCGCTAATATCCAGGTTCTTCTGGATGACCTGATAAAATATATCCAGGATGAAAAAGATATTCTGAAAAGATCAGAGGAAGCATTCAGGGATTCCAGCATGTTAGTTGAAAGCATAAACAATTTTACCCTTAATACAACAAGCGCTATGGATGAGCTGAAATCTGCCGCCTATGATACTCACAGTAATATATTGAAGACCATTGATCTTCAGAAAGAAGTATTCCGCAAGGTCCAGTACAGTGAGGCAATCACCTCCGGCTACGGACAGGACATCTCTGATATAAGGAATAATCTCTCAGCCACACTGGACATCATTGAAATGCTTAAATCCTATTCTGAACAGATTAACAAGGTATTAGCAATAATAAACAAAATATCCAAGCAGACAAACCTCCTGTCTCTGAACGCCAATATTATTGCTGCAAGCTCTCCGGAAGATAAAAAATCCTTTGCTGTTGTTGCAGATGAGATTCATTCGCTTTCCAAAAAGACAATATCTTCCACATCTGAAATATTACAGATAATAAGCAATATAGACAGAAGCATAAACATGAGCAGTGAGGCATCCCAGGCAAGCCTTAGCATTGTTGACCAGACCCAGGTATTCGGCAGGCAGGTCAGCAGAAACCTGCAGGCAATCCTGGATATTGCCAGGAAAAGCATTATTAACTTTGAAACCATACAGAATTCCAATACTCTTCAGATAAACCGCATAGAACAGGTCATGGAAAGAACCAGGCTCTCAGGGCAGAAGGTTGCAGGTCTTTTTAATCATAATTCAAGGCTTCAGACTGAATTCCAGCATTTAATGGACCTGTCCACCCAGCTTATTGATATTACCAACGGCCTGAAGGGCAGGATGTCAATCCAGCTTGCCAACACAAAGTCGCTTATTGACAATACAGGCCATATCAGCACTCTGGTAAACGCCATAGTTGAGAGTTCCTCCAGCATAAAAAAACAGAGCCTGGGCATCCTGGAATCCTTCAATGATGTCAGCAATATCTCCCGGCAGGCTTTATATACCGTAAAGGACCTTACAAATATCTCTTACCAGATCCATAATGAATACAACAGGATACAGTCGCTTACCGAATATTTCACTGCCTTTACGCCAAAAAGGGGAAATACCCTGAGAATTTTTTTCCCCCCCATTGATATAGACTTCAGCTATGACCCTGCGCTATGCAGGTTAATAGAAGCAGTCCCTCTTTACCGGGCAGTTTATGAAACCCTGGTAGAGACTGAGTCCGGTTATGAAATAATTCCTCTCTTATGTGAGCGATACGAGGTATCCCATGACTTTTCAGAATATACCTTCCGCCTCAAAGACAATGTTTATTTCCACAACCTTAAAAAAATGACCTCATCGGATGTTAAATTTTCATTTGAGAGGCTGTGGCATGTCCTTGGAGATAATGCAGAAGGTTACCTGGGATCTATCAAAGGCTGGGAAGCCTTCTCAGGCAACGGTTCTGACAGTCTGGCGGGCATACAGGTACTTGATGAACTTACCCTAAGGATTACCCTTGGCAAATCCCTGCCCTATTTTCTTCAGATTCTCTCAACAGTCGCCATGTCCATTGTCCCGGCTTCAGAAAAATTCGCCATTGACAAACCCGTGGGAACAGGCGCATACCGGTTTTTGCAAAGGGAGGGACAGAATATAATTCTTGAAAAATTTGACAGCTACCACATTGACAGCCTGCCCTATGCCAGTTATGTTCATTTTATCTCCAAGGAGAAAAAGGATATTTTAGAGACAGACTACCATATAGTACCGGGGCATCAGCTGCCCACCAGAAATGTTTTTACTGATATAGACAAGCTGGTGAATACTCAAACAGAGCTCAATTCGGAAATACTGGACCCCAACAGCGTATCCTACCTGATCCTTAATGCAAAGGTCTACCCCTTCAATATAAAGGAAGTAAGGCAGGCAGTATTTTTATGCATAGACAGAGAACGGCTGGTTGAGCAGGTTTTCAACAGGATTAACAAAAAGGCGGAAAGTATAATACCTCCGAACGTTTTCTCCTATGAACCCAGAAAAGACCTGATAAGGCATGATATGGCCCATGCAGGGAACCTGGTAAAGAGGGCCGGAATAAAAACCCCTGTTAAATTGAAATATTTCACCAATACTGAGCGGTTTCAGGACCCTGCAATAAATTATGTCTTAAACAGTATTTCAGCCCTCGGCATTGAAGTTGAATATATCTTTGCAGGCCCCAGGGAATACGAAATCCAGAAATCTGAATCGGCAATGACACTTATGATATGGTTTGCAGACTATCCTGACCCTGACAATTTTTTCAGCACCTTTGCCAGCGAAAATATTGACAACAGGGCTTTAGGCTGGATAAATGAGGAATATATCTCCATAATAAGCCAGGCAAGAACCGAAACTGACATGCACAAACGCAAAAGGCTGTACAACAGGGCTGAGGAAATCCTTCTGGATGATGCAGTAATAATCCCCCTTTACTATAATAAATACTTTCTCTTTCATCACTATGATGTAATATGCCCGATCAAAACAGTTTTTCCATTTTATGATATAAAATCCTGCTGGTTCTACAGCGGAAATAAAGAAAAAATAAACAAAAACGGAGAGTAAATATGGGAAGAAACAAACAGTACCGCGATAATTACATTGAGTTCACAAAAAACCTTATCCTGGAAAAGGCCGTAGGTGTTTTTCTTGAAAAATCCTTTTTCCTTTCCACCATCCACGACATAAGCTCGGCAGCAGAAGTCAGCATCAGTACCATCTACACCTATTTCAAAAACAAGGACAATATACTTTCTGAGCTTTTCAAGAGGAAATGGGTGCCTCTGATGACAGAGCTGAAAGAAAAGATACAGGCTGTCCCTGATGACAAAGACAGGATGTATAATGTTTTCAGGGTCTGCATTGAGAACATAGACCTGGAGCAGGATCATATACTTGTTCTCTTTCTGCATGCAAGGGTAATGGGGCATCTCAACGAATATCATTACATCAATCCCCTGGCTGACCTTTTTTCCTACATTGACAAAATTATTGAGGATCAGAAGAAGAAGGGGCACATATCAAAGGACCTGGATACCCTGACCATAAGGTATATATTCTCCTCCATTATCGACGGGGCAGTATACTATACCTTTCTTTCAAAGAAGAAGATACTCAAGGGCAATATGCATGAGAACTACAGGGAAAAGTTCCTCTCCATTGTGAAGAAGTTTGTAGGCAGTCTTCAGTAAAGAGTCCATATATAAGAGAATATTATTGCTTTTTTAATTTTCTCAAATATCATACTTCCTAAACTTTTTTAGGAGGTAGCAATAAGTGGAAATTTTCCTGGATACAGCTAATATTGAGGAGATTAAAAAGGCTGTCGACTGGGGTTTATGCGATGGTGTAACTACCAATCCTTCCCTCGTTTCGAAGGAGAATGCCCCCTACAGGGAGCATATTGCGCAGATAGCCGCCCTGGTTGACGGTCCGGTCAGCGCAGAGGTCATATCAACGGATTATGACGGGATTATTAAAGAAGCCCGCTCTCTGGCGCAGATTGCCGATAATATAGTAATTAAAATTCCTATAAACACTAATGGACTGAAGGCTATGAACACCCTCAGCAGTGAAGGCCTTTCCATAAATACTACCCTTATATTCAACACCTTCCAGGCCCTTTTCGCTGCCAAAGCAGGCAGTGATTATGTAAGCCCCTTTATAGGAAGGCTGGATGATATCGGGGAAAACGGAATGGAACTGGTAAGCCAGATACTGAATGTTTTTCAGAACTACGGCATTGATACACAGGTTATTGTGGCAAGTGTAAGGCATCCCGGGCATGTCCTGGAGTCCGCTCTGCTGGGGGCAGATATAGTTACCCTGCCCTTCGGCGTCCTGGAAAAGCTGGTCAAGCATCCCCTGACGGATATAGGCCTGGTTAAATTCCTGGAAGATTCAAAAAAGATTGATATCAAGTTCTGATGGCCATGAAAAAGCTCATTTTGATTTTCCTGGTTCTTTCCCTGCTTTTATTTGCCTGTTCCTCAAGAAAAGACCTTGCTGACCGTTTTCCGGCGAAATACAGGGGCTTCTATAATCTTACAAAGTATGTCCTTACTGAAGGAGAATTTGATGAATTCCTGTCCCTGCCGGAAAATAAGCAGGAACAGTATGTAATAGATTTCTGGGAAAAGACAAATCCCTTCCGGGACACCCTTACCAATGAATTCCGGGACCTCCTCATAAAAAGGACAAAAGAGGCGGATGAAAGGTTTACCTTTGCAAAAACCATGGGTTCAGATACTGACAGGGGAATGATATACATAATGTATGGCCCCCCTGATGATATTGAGACCAGGGACCACGATAAGGAATACGACACCAGTATCCGTGACATGTCTCAGAGGCGCGAAACCGAAGCAGACATTGCAGGCGACTACAGGAAGGAAAAAAACTATGAATACTGGACTTATGATAATACTCTCGGCCTGAAACCTGGTACAACCGTCACCTTTGTTGATGATTATTCCTCCGGCCAGTATAAACTGCTGTCCAACCTGCTGACCTACCAGGACAGGAATATTCCAAACCCCTTAAGGCTTTATCTTACCGAAGAAGGCAGGGTATTATACCAGAGGGAAAGCATTACGGAAAAAAAGAGCATCCTCCAGAAACTGGATGAAAAAAAACAGCTGGTAATAAACCTTGATTATGGCGCATTTCCAGTAAACAGGAGCCATTATGAGGTCCTTGCCATGATATATATCCCCCTGAGAAACCTTGTTTTTATTGAAAATGACATAAGCCAGGCAGTATCCATAGTAGACGTGGAGGCAGTATTTACCGGCAAGGAAGACGATATAAGCAAAAGCTTCAATGAACAGATTGTAATACCCCAGGACCTGCTGGCCAGGTATCAGTCCACCGGCTCATACCTGATGAGCATAGCCTTTGCAATCCCCATGTCCGACTATTCCCTGGATATTACTGTAACTGACGTAAGAACGAAGAACGAAGGCAGTTCAAGCCTCGAGATCTCCCCCGTTCATCCCGTAAAGGCAGGCTCCTCGGAGCTTTTCTGCAGTGATATTCTGCTGAGTGCGCAGGATGAGGAGAGAATCTTCACAAAAAGAGAAAACAGGCTTATACTGGAAGACAAGAGTTTCAAGCCTGTATACGGGAATGTATATTCCAGGACAAAACAGCTCCTGCTTTACCAGGACATATATGCCGAAGGCAATAACCTGCCCCAATCCCTGGATATAATGATTACCCTGAGATCAAAGAAAACCGGTGCAGTCATATCCTCAACACAATACAGCGCTCAAAGAAGAAACAGCAGGTACATAACAAGCACTTTGGTTGATGTTTCAAAAATCACTACCGGTCATTATGAAATTACCCTGACCTTTAACGGCCAGGTACTGAAAGCTAAAGATTTTTACTTTCTCAGATAATTTATGAAAAACCAAAGGAGTTATTTTTATGTCAAATCACGATCTTGAAAAAATAAATTCCCAGAAACAGCAGTGGGAGGATAAAGACCTGAAGAAGGTCCTGGATAAATTCGGCGAAAGGGAAAAGGAATTCAGGCTTGACTCCGATATACTGCTTGAAAGGCTTTATACCCCCCAGGACATAAAAGGCCTTGATTATTCGGATGACCTGGGATTTCCCGGCCAATTCCCCTTCACCCGGGGCGTCCAGGCCACCATGTACAGAAGCAAGTACTGGACCATGAGACAGTATGCCGGTTTCGGCACAGCCCAGGAGACCAATGAAAGGTTCCGCTACCTGCTTGAACAGGGCCAGACAGGCCTGTCCACAGCCTTTGACCTTCCGACGCAGATAGGCCTTGATTCCGATGATCCCCTGTCCTCCGGAGAGGTCGGCAAGGTGGGGGTCGCTATTGACACCATAAAGGACATGGAGATTCTT
>CAYSKJ010000163.1:0-6842 GCA_964431655.1 uncultured bacterium
TTTTCGTCGGCGAACTTATTGAAACGGATAATGCAGGGACAAATATCTGAAAAACACTGAAAGAACTTTGATTAATGCGGTTTTTAATTGACTTTAATCTGAAGGATTTTTAGTATCTCTGGTGACCCAAAAAGACATATAAAATGGTTTTAAAAAAGTAATTATACAGACAGAGGATATTAGATGCTGACATCCTTTACAGCTGGGGTAATAACAGCAAGCGACAGCTGTTACGTTGGAAACAGGAAAGATGAAAGTGGGAATACAGCAGTAGAAATACTCAGAAATAAGGGGTACGAGATTGTTAAATATATTATTCTTCCCGATGATCTGGAACAGATAGCCGGCGAGATCGTATTCATGTCTGATGATTTAAGGGTTGACCTTGTAATTACTACCGGTGGAACTGGTTTCAGCAAACGGGATATTACGCCTGAAGCTACTGCCAGTGTGGTTAAGAGGCCTGTACCGGGTATATCCGAAGCCATAAGGAACTACAGTCTTAAAATAACCCCGAGGGCCATGCTCTCCAGGGGTATATCAGGCATAAGGAATAATACGCTGATTGTGAATCTGCCGGGAAGCCCTAAAGCGGTGAAGGAGGCTCTGGAATATATTATAGACAGCCTTTACCACGGTTTGGAGATACTTTCGGGCAGGGCAGGCAATTGTGCAGGATAGGCAGATACTTTATTTATGGTAAATAGTTTTTATATCGCTCAGAATGGAGGAAGGATGATTAAACAGCAATATTTCCGAGCTTAAATATCTAAGGCTGAGGCTATGATTTTAAGCCATCGGGTATAAGCAGAAATGCTTATGCCTCCCGTGCTTGGAAAGGAAAATCTTTAATATAAATAATTTATCCATATTACAGGAGAATTAGGGAACCGACCATGCACGGTCGGTTTTTTTTATATTCAAAAAGTCCAGGAGGTGGAAATTGAGAAAGTATAACACGATATTTCTTATTGCAGTTATTATGGTTATTACAGGTTGTATGGGGGATAAAACTGAATCAATAAAGATTCAGCCTGAACAAAAAGCTGATAAATCTAAATCCGCTATTATCCTTTCAACCACAACAAGTACGAGGGACAGCGGTCTTCTCGATTATTTGCTGCCGGAGTTTACAAAAGAAACGGGTGTGGAAGTCAAAGTAGTGGCTGTTGGGACCGGAAAGGCACTGCAGATGGGCAGAGACGGCGAAGCGGATGTACTGCTGGTACATGCAAAAGAATCAGAGCTGAAGTTTATTGAGGAAGGCCATGGCTTTTCAAGGTATGATGTCATGTATAATGACTTTGTCCTGCTAGGTCCCCAGGATGATCCCCTGGGGCTTTTTGAGGTCTGCCCCGAAGATATAACCGAAGGCTTCAGGATTATTAATGAAAAAAAACATAAATTTATATCCAGGGGCGATGAATCTGGAACCCACAAAAAGGAAAAGAGCATATGGGGGGAAACCGGAACAGAACCTCAGGGTGATCACTATATTTCAGCCGGAAAGGGTATGGGAGATGTAATAAAGATTGCCGATGAGATGCAGGCATATACCCTGTCTGACAGGGCTACTTTTTTGAATTTCCGGACAGACCTGGATCTTAAAATTGTTATTGAAGGCGATGAAGGGCTTTTTAATCAGTATGGTGTTATTGCTGTAGACCCCGGTAAAAATACTAATATAAACAAAGAGGGGGCCGAAAAGTTTGTTGAGTGGATTCTTTCTCAGAAAGCCCAGGAAATGATTGGACAATATGGAATTGAAACCTTTGGAGCCCCTTTATTCGTTCCTAATGCAAAAGTAAGATAAATCATGCATAATAAAAAAGCCGGAAGGATATAATGGATTATATACTGGAGGGAATACTGGAGGCATTAAACCTTCTGATATCCTTCGACAGTGAAGCCTACGGAATTATTTTTCTTTCTCTTTTTGTTTCCTATGCAGCTACCCTAATCTCCGCAGTGGTTTTCGTGCCTTTTGGAATTTATCTCGGTCTTGCGGAATTCAAAGCAAAAAAACTGTTTTCAAGGTTTCTTTATGCATTTATGAGTGTTCCCTCTGTTGTGGTAGGCCTTTTTGTAGCTATTATGCTTTCCAGGCGGGGTCCCCTTGGCTGTCTCCAACTTCTTTATACACCATCGGCCATGGTTATTGCCCAGTTTATACTTGTTTCTCCCCTTATAATGAGCCTTGTTTTCAGCATGACAATACAGGATGGCAAGATATTAGAAAAATATGGCAAAACTTTAGGGGCTAGCAAGTTACAGATAATACTCCTTATAATAAGGGAAAAAAAGCTCAGCATTCTGGTAAATATCACTGCAGGATTTTCCAAAGCCATATCAGAGGTTGGGGCAGCTATGATAGTCGGGGGAAATATAAAAGGCCATACAAGGGTTATCACCACTACCATAGCAATGTCCAATTCTATGGGAGATTATCCCTTTGCTATTGCTCTCGGAATCGTTCTTTTGCTTATATCTCTTGTTAACAGCAGTTTTATATCCAATTACAGGGAGGGCATTGTCTGACAATCTATGCAGGTTTCATTAGCAAACTTGAATAAATCCTATAACGGCATAAATATTCTGGATATTAATTCACTTGTTTTTAAAAGGGGTGTAATTTCAGCCCTGTTGGGGCCCAATGGTACAGGCAAAACAACATTGCTGAATATTATTGCCGGGCTGGACAAAAATTTTACGGGAAAAGTAAAATATAATGATATGAATTATTCTGAAGCAATCGGGAGGAAAATCACGATGCTTTTTCAGAATGTCCAGCTTTTCAGAAGGAGTGTATATGAAAACATTGAATATCCCCTTAGATTACGCGGATTCAGCAGGGAAAACAGGAAAAATAAGGTTAGACGGGTTATGGATCTTTTAGGCATTACGCATCTCATGAGTAAAAGAGGACATTTTCTATCGGGAGGTGAAATACAGAAAGTAGCTCTGGCGAGGTCCATAGTATTTGAACCGGAACTGCTTCTGCTTGATGAGCCCACTTCCAATCTGGATCCGGAATCCCTGGAAGCCTTTGAAAACCATATACTCAAGTATAATAAAGACACGAATAATACAATTATCTATGTAACTCACAATCTTGAGCACGCAAAACGGGTTTGCCGGGAGGCATATTTTTTGAGGAATGGGGAGGTAATTAAAGAAGATGGAATTTTTTAAGGTATATACAGTGGGTCAGGTGCATAAGGAATTGACAGATGCTTTTTCAGGCTTAAGCCCTGGCAAAGAAGTCGTTGATCTTGCACATGCACTGGACAGGGTTGCAGCCCAGGATATTGAATCGCCCCATGATGTTCCGGATTTCAGCAGGTCTACTGTAGACGGGTATGCGGTAAGGAGCTTTGATACTCATGGATCCAGCGAGTCGGTTCCGTCCATGCTGCGCCTGACTGGAGAGGTCTTTATAGGTAAAAGTACAGATATAATCCTTTCACCAGGCCTTGCCAGCTATATCCCCACCGGAGGCATGATACCATCCGGGGCAGACTCTGTAGTAATGATTGAGCATATCAATAGACTTGATGATGAGTATATAGAGGTTTACAAACCTGTATCTCCCGGTGAGAATATAATGTTTGCAGGGGATGACATGAAAAAGGGTGAAACCGCAATTAAAAGGGGTAGAATTATAAGTCCCCTTGACATAGGGGCTCTGGCTGCAACTGGAAAAACCAGGATTGAGGTATACAAAAGGCTAGTATTTTATATTATTTCCACCGGTGATGAGATAATTGAACCCTCCCGGAACACAGATTACGGTATGGTAAGGGATATAAACGGATATACCCTTCAGGCCCTTGTCCGGAAAAGCGGCGGGGAAGTCATAAAAAGAACAATAGTGAGGGATGATTATGGACTTCTCAGAGAGGAACTCGAAAAAGCATCAGAACTAGCTGATATAGTACTTATATCAGGAGGAAGTTCGGTGGGAACAAGGGATTTTACTCCGGATATAATAAATTCTTTTGGCAACAGGGGTGTCTTTGTACATGGGATTGCAATAAAACCCGGGAAACCTACCATTGTAGGGAAAGTAAAAAATAAAGCTGTATTCGGCCTTCCAGGGCACCCGGTATCTGCTGTGATAGTTTATAAGGTTATTGTTGAACACTTAATAAATCATCTTTACGGCATAAACAGGCAGGTCCAATCCATTAAAGCTGTAATAAGCACAAATGTGCATTCCTCGCCGGGAAGCAGAACATACAGAATGGTATCTTTAAATACAAAAAACGGGGTTCAGTATGCTGATGTAATTTACGGCAAGTCAGGGATGATTACTCTTTTATCCAAAGCATGCGGATATATAGTAATAGATGAAAATGAAGAAGGATTGAACAGAGGGAAGGAGGTAGAGGTATACCTGTTATGAGTGAAGCAATGCAGAATATATATATTTCCAATATTGACATAAATGAGGCAAAGAATGCCTACTATAATAGGCTTGGGGATTTTGACCCCGGTTTTGAGGAGTTGAAAGTAACACAATCCCTTGGCAGAGTTACCTATAACTGTGTTTACGCAGCCATTTCATCTCCTTATTTCAATTCAGCGGCAATGGACGGGATAGCGGTTAAAGCTGAAGACACGTACAATGCAAGCGAGGTAAAGCCTGTCATACTTGCCGAGGGCAGGGATTTTGATTATATCAATACAGGAAACATCCTTAAAAATCCCTATAATTCTGTAATAATGATTGAGGATGTTATTGATATTGGAAAGGGTGAAATTAAGATTATTGGCCCTGCTCATCCATGGCAGCATATAAGGCTGGTTGGCGAAGATATTGCCGCAGGTGAGATGATTATACCCTCCAATCATATTATAAGGCCGGTCGACCTTGGGGCTATAATATCTGCAGGTATCGATAAAGTGCGGGTATGCAGGAAACCGAGGGTAGGCATTATTCCTACTGGTTCGGAACTTGTGGATAGCTTGAGCCTTTTAGGTGAAGGCAAAATAATAGAATCAAATTCCAGGGTATTTGAAGGGCTTGTAAAACAGTACGGGGGAATCTCAGAGAGATATGACCCTGTCAGGGATGAGATTGATGATCTGAGAAAAGCTTTCATAATGGGTGTAAAAGAGAATGACATTTTAATAATAAATGCCGGTTCTTCTGCCGGAGCCAGGGATTTTACTGCAGATGTCATAAGGGAGCTTGGCGAGGTAGTAATCCACGGTCTTGCATTAAAACCTGGAAAACCCACCATTCTTGGAATTATTGATAAAAAGCCGGTAATTGGAATTCCCGGTTATCCCGTTTCCTCATTCCTGGTATTTGAATCACTGGTAAAGCCTATTATCCTCAAATATTCCAGGCTGGAAAGGGAAAAGAGCGCAGAGAACAATAAGACAATCAGAGCAGTGCTTTCGCGAAGGATAGTATCCTCCTTCAAGCACCAGGAATTTGTCAGGGCAACGGTGGGCTATATTAAGGGCAGATATGTTGCCACACCCCTGATGCGCGGGGCCGGGGCAGCCATGAGCCTTGTGAGAGCTGATGGTATATTTGAGGTTCCACGGAACAGCGAAGGACTGGAAGCTGGTGAGGAGTTGGATGTAAGACTCTATAAGCCTGAGGAGCTTTTGAAAAAAACCCTTCTTTCCATAGGCAGTCATGACATGATTATGGATGAGATATCCGATATGATGGACCTGGCTTCTGCCCATACCGGAAGCATGGGAGGAATTACAGCCATGAAGAGAAACGAGTGCCACATTGCGCCCATACATCTTCTGGATGAGCATACGGGCAGATACAATATTTCCTATATTGAAAGGCACTTTCCCGGTAAAAATATGGTGCTGATAAAGGGCTTGAAAAGACTTCAGGGCTTTATGGTGCAAAAGGGAAACCCTGCTGGAATAAGAGGTTTTGACTCCCTGGTTAAAGATGGGGTAACCTATGTAAACAGGCAGAAGGGATCAGGGACCAGAATCCTTCTTGATTATAATTTAAGGAAAATTAAGCTGGATCCCGGGAAAATTTCAGGTTATGAAAAGGAGATGACCACTCACATGGCTGTTGCTGCTGCTGTCGCCGGCGGAACAGCGGTAACGGGTCTGGGTGTGTTATCGGCAGCAAGGGGCACAGGGCTGGATTTTATTCCAGTGGGGTATGAAGAGTATGATTTTCTTACCACCCTTGAATTCATGGAGGATGAGAGGGTAAAGGTGTTTATAGACGTTATAAGATCAGAAGAGTTTAATAAAAGAGTGAACCGGCTGGGGGGATATGAGATGTCTGAAACAGGGCGCACTATTATTATTGGAAAGCATTAATAAATGGAAGATAAATACGGCAGGGCTATCACTTACCTGAGAATATCGGTCACCGATCTCTGCAATCTCAGATGCATTTACTGCATGCCTGAAAAAGGCGTAAAAAAACTAAAACATGATGATGTATTAAGGCTTGAGGAAATTGAACATATTGCAGATCAGTTTATATCCCTGGGCATCACCAAGATTAGAATCACAGGGGGTGAGCCGCTGGTAAGGAAAGGAATTACTGATCTGCTCCGAAAACTGGGTAATGACAGAAGGCTGAAAGACTTTTCAATGACAACCAATGGAATACTTCTTGATGAGTTTGCCGATGAGCTGAAAAAAACAGGTATTAAAAGGATAAACATTAGTGTTGATACCCTTGATGCCCGGAAATACAGCTATATTACCCGGGGCGGTGATATAGAAAGGCTGAAGAAAGGCTTAGATTCAGCAAAAAATACCGGCTTTGAGCCTATAAAGCTTAATGTGGTCCTGATAAAGGATTTCAATGATGATGAAATAGAAGATTTTGCCAG
>CAYSKJ010000164.1:0-6768 GCA_964431655.1 uncultured bacterium
CCGGTCTGAGAGAGTCAGGGGCTGAACCCCTGTCCCATTACCTGGAATCAGGATGGAAGAACAGGCTTAATCCCCATCCCCTGTTTGACGCAGGTTATTATCTGAAAAACAGCCCGGAACTTATATATTCGGATAAGGAGCCCCTGTCCCATTATCTGGAGACAGGATGGAGATACGGCCTGAACCCGAATCCCCTGTTTGACGTCAGTTATTACATGCAGAATAATCCCGGACTCATGGAATCAGGCGCAGAGCCCCTGTCCCACTACCTCCTTTACGGATGGAGAGAGGGTCAGAACCCCCATCCCCTGTTTGATGCCGGACATTACCTGCAGAACAATCCGGATATCCGGGCATCAGGTGCAGAACCCCTTTCCCATTACCTTGTCCACGGATGGAGAGAGGGAAGAAACCCCCATCCCCTCTTTGATATTGAATACTATCTGAATACCAATCCTGATATTAAGGAGGCAGGGACTGAGCCCTTAGGCCATTACCTGCAGTATGGCTGGAAAAAATACTCCAGGCCCCATGCAATGTTTGATATACAGTACTACCTGGATACCAGTCCGGATATCAGAAAGGCAGGTATTGAGCCCCTTGCCCATTACTGGAACTTCGGCTGGAAAGAAAATAGAGACCCAAACCCTTTGTTTGATGTACAATACTACCTGGAAACCTGCCGGGATGTCAAAGAAGCCGGAATGGAGCCTCTCTGGCATTACTTTCTTTATGGATGGAAGGAAGGGCGCAATCCGAACCCCCGGGTAAAAAACTGCAGTTACAGCTACCATTTCATAAAACCTGAAGACTTTGAATTTAAGCATAAACCCCTGATATCAATTATCATGCCGGTCTACAATGTTGATCCCGGATGGCTTGACAGGGCTGTAAAATCTGTTGAGGACCAGATATATACAAACTGGGAGCTCTGCATAGCCGATGATGCCAGTGATAACCAGGCTACCCTTGATTATCTGCAGGCCCTGGATAATCCGAAGATAAAAATCAGTTTCCTCAGGGAGAACAGGAATATCTCAGAAGCCGGCAATGAGGCATTATCCCTTGCATCCGGCGAATATGCCGGGTTTCTGGATAATGATGATGAATTAACAGAAGATGCCCTTTTTGAGATGGTAAAGGCCATAAATGATACAGGGGCAGATCTTATATACAGTGATGAGGACAAACTGGAGATGGACGGCAGTTTCTCAGACCCCCATTACAAGCCGGACTTCTGTCCGGAGCTTTTCCTCAGCCAGAACTATATAAATCATTTCTGTATAATCAGAAGGTCTCTCATTGACAGGGCAGGCGGTTTTGAACCAGGGCTGGAAGGCGCACAGGACTATGACCTGTACCTGAAGGTGCTTGAGCTTAGCTCAAAGATATATCATATTCCAAAGGTTCTATATCACTGGAGAAAGATTCCGGGTTCCTGCGCAGCGGTATTCAGTGAAAAATCCTATGCGGGGGAAGCAGGCAGAAAAGCGCTCGGCAATGCTTTAAAGAGGCGCGGTATTGATGCCTGTGTAATTAACGGCCTTACCGGGGGAACCTATAAGGTATGCTATAGGGTGTACGATGAGCCCCTGGTAAGCATAATAATACCCTTTAAGGATAAGCCCGAAGTGCTGGAGGCATGTATTAACTCAATTACTGCCCGGTCAACCTATAAAAATTATGAGATAATAATGGTAAGCAATAACAGCTGTGAGGAAAAAACCTTTCAGACCCTGGAGAAAATCCTGCTATATAGCACAAAGGCTAAACTGCATGAGTACAATATGCCTTTCAACTATTCCGGAATTAACAACTATGCTGTACGATCCCTTGCCAGGGGAGAATTTATAATTTTCCTGAACAATGATGTAGAAATAATAACCCCCTCCTGGATTGAAGAGCTCCTGATGTATGCCAGAAGGGATGATATAGGGGCAGCGGGCGCAAAACTGTACTACCCCGATGATACGGTACAGCATGCAGGGATGGTGATCGTCCCGATGACCGACCACAAAATAAACTGCGTATTCCAGAGGGCTCCCAGGGAAGACTACGGATATTTCTCAAGGCTGAAATGCATAAACAACTATTATTCAGTTACAGGGGCCTGCATGATGGTTGAAAGGAAGAAATTCGAAGAGGCGGGGGGTTTTGATGAGAATAACCTTAGAATTGCCTATAATGATGTGGATCTGTGCCTGGCATTATACAGGAAGGGATACCGCAATATTTACAACCCCTTCTGCGAAGCATATCACCATGAATCCCTGTCCAGGGGATATGAAGAAAGCCTTGAGGAAAAGGAACGCTCCCGAAGTGAATTGTACGCCCTGGAAAAAAAGCATCCCGGTATATTCAGCAGAAACGACCCTCATTATAATATAAACCTGTCCTCTTATAAGACAGATTTCTCCTTTAATGAAGTGCTCAATTATAAAAATTTCAGAGAGGAAATAATAAAGGAAGCAGTCTTTTACACTGATAGAAAGAGGGATTCAGTATGCATCTTTTCCCACTTTGACGAGCATGGCATCATTGATGATTATGTGGTTTACTATATAAAACGCCTTTCACAGTTATTTGACATCATTTTCGTATCAACCGCAGAAAACCTGAACGACAAGCAGACAGCAAAGATCGAGAAATACTGCATGCATTTAATCGTCAAAAGGAATTACGGCTATGATTTTGGAGCATGGAAGAGCGGTTATGACCGCATAGACAACCTGAGTGATTATAAGAAGCTTTTGCTTGCCAATGACAGTGTCTATGGACCTTTCTACGATCTGTCTGAACTCATAAACAGCATGGATACCAAAGATTACGATGTATATTCAGTAACGGACAACTATCAGGTAAAATATCATCTTCAGAGCTATTTTATCCTCTATAACAAAAGCGTCTTCAACAGCACTGTTTTTACTGATTTCTGGAAAAATCAGAAAATCTACTCCAGCAAACAGGACCTTATTTATGAATGTGAGATATCTTTTACAAAAAAACTCATAAATGCCGGGTTTAAAATCGGGGCGTATTATTCCTCCAGAAACAGAACCTTCCTGAATATCATGCATTATTACTGGAAGGATCTGCTGGAGAATAAAAGGATTCCATTCATTAAAAGGGAATTATTAAGGGATAACCCTGTAAATATTGATATATCGGGCTACAAGGAAATAATCAAAAAAACAGGCTACCCCCTTGAACTGATAGAAAAGAATCTGCAGAGGCTTAGCCTTAAGCGGTAGCTGAATAAAAGTCAGCCTTATACACCGCCATTGAAAAAGTATTGATAATTTCATAATCTATATCTTTTTAAGAGGTTTACAGGGTTAAAAACTGTTTATAATGTAAGGGTATCTCTGTTCTTTGATTCCTAATATGAAATTACCTCCTGCAGAATCCTGTCTGCTATTTCGGACCAGAACATCTCAGGCTTTCTCATATAATGATATAGAAATTCATCAATATCCCAGAAATGGCGAGGATGTCTCATCCCATATCCAAAGCAGAAAAGACCTGACCGGATTAAATCTTCAAATCCCAGTTCCCCGTACTCAGACCATGCGCCTGCCAGGGCCTTTGCCTGAAAGTTTGAGAATTCCTGCCAGAATGTGCATCCCCGGTATTCAAGGGGCTGGCCCTGTATCATCCTGTTTACTATCCACTTCTCCCCTGTGGTGAACCTGGCCCAGGCCAGATGGGTAGCAAGGCTTTCCTCTATGGTCCTTGACCAGATCTCGCCATAGGGCTTGTTCGGGTTTTTATCCATAAACCCGTGGGCAAGCTCATGGAAGAGGACATTGGCAAACAGGATATTCATTCCTCTTTCCGGAGTCAATCCTTTCGGGTTTTGTCTTAGAATATTATCTACAGTGTCTTTAATACGCTCAGGACAGATAAAGATGCAGGGATACTCTATCCCTGGAACAGGCACATTACTTCTCCAGGTACTGAGGTATACACCCATGGCGGTAAAGGTCGCTGATTCTCTCCTGCATTCCTCGAGGTCCTTATGGGTGATTTTTCTATCTTTCCTTGGGCCTTTTTCTCTGGCGTTTCTGCTTTCTTCACAGGGCCTGCTGCCAGTTCCTTTCCTGCCGCGCCTTCTCGGCCTTAGACCCAACAGCTCCTCCAGGCAGTCCTCATCAATAAAAACCCTGCGTTCTGGAGGGTATACCTTGTCCATAACATCAGGATCAACGAGATAGACCGGCGTCCTTTCCCATGTATGAGTAAGGAAGTTTATCCTGGAAAATGCATAGAAAGACCATTGCTCAAGTATTTTTATATCCTGGGCAATTTTTGAATTAATGTTGATAAATGTATTCATTCTGCCTCCTTTTTATAAAATAATGGATACTGAGGGTTAATCCGGGCAGATCTCTGCAGCATCCTCATTACTCCTCATTTCTTACTCTATACCGAATTTGCGCTGAAATCAAATTAATTTTAGCAAAATTTAAAAATGCATTGAAAAACAATGCTTTTTGCATATATTTTCTGATATGGGGAAAGAAAATGGCATTGCTTAGTGACAGGATTAAGGCGGAGAAAACAATTATCTGTATTTCGATATGATCATGAATGTAACAGAGTCTTAAAATATATATTCCAGGAGGAAGAGAAAATGGAAGATATCAGGCCCGCAAGGGCATATTTGTACAAATTTCCTTTGGGACCTAAACCAGAAGCTGTAATGGAGAATGATGATATTAACGGGATACTGGATGAAGGCTATGAGATTGCAGATATTTCATCCTGTTATGAGAAGTTCAGCCATTCATATAACTGCTCGGTACACGGAATCTCAGTAAGATCTGTAATGATCACCCTCAGGCCGTCAGAAAAAAAAACCGCAATGGGTTTCTACTTGGTAAAGAATGATAAAGACGCCTGCACAGCAATAAATGAATTAACAGCAAAAGAAGCGGGAAATGGGTGGGATCTTTATAAGATAATCCCGATAAATACATTTATGGACCACAGGTCTTCCATTGGAGGCGGAGGTACCAAGGGCTTTGCGCTTTTCTTTCTAAGGGAAAAATGAAAAAGCTTCCATAGATGCCTCGGGATTTCAAATAAGGTTCTCCTTGTATTTACATGGCACAATTCATGAGGGTAATGACAAAAATCTGATATGCCATTCATTTAAATTGACTAAAATTAATGCTGGCTTTAAGATATAAAATGGGAATTAATACCTGATTGCAAAGGGAGGCTGACCATGGAAAAAGAGAGCATCTCAAACTCATATGAGAGAAGAAAATCCCGGATTGGCATCCGCATGACCCTTATTTATTCGGTTATTTACGCTGGTTTTATGTTTCTGAGTGTTTTCCGGCCTCTGTGGATGGACAGCACTGTCCTGCTGGGGCTGAACCTTGCGGTTATCTATGGTACAGGACTCATTCTGCTGGCCATATTCTTTGCTGTCCTGTACAACCAGCTGTGCAGGAGGCCCGGTCCGGAAAAAAGGAAGCAGGCGTAAAAGATGTCAGTCCTTATATTTATTGTCTTTGTAACACTGGTCCTCATTGTTTCATCCAGGGCAGGAAGCAGGTCCAGCAGTGTAGGGGGGTATTTCGCGGCAAACAGCACTATTCCCTGGGGGATAAACGGCATTGCCTTTGCCGGGGGATACCTGTCCGTTGCGAGCTTCTTAGGCATATGCGGACTCATCACCTTTTACGGCTATGATGGCTTTCTGTATTCCATCGGTTTCCTTGCAGGGTGGATTGTGGCACTATTTGTCATTGCTGAGCCCATGAAGAGGATGGGTACCTTCACCTTTTCCGATGCCCTGAACAAGAACTTCAGCCGGCCTGGCATACAGCTCTCGGCAGGCATAAGCGTCCTGGTAGTCTCGCTGTTCTACCTTATCCCCCAGATGGTAGGGGCAGGAGTCCTCGTGGAGCCTCTCCTGGGTATCCCCCACTACTGGGGCGTAATAATAGTCGGCACTGTGGTCATAATAATCGTAGCAAGCGGGGGCATGACATCAACTACCTGGGTCCAGTTCTTCAACGGAGGGCTCCTTCTTACCTTTGCCCTTGTCCTGACAGTTGCCGTGCTTATACGGGGGGTTGATACATCCCATCTGCCCGCAGAGGAAGGCAACAGGGATATGAAAAGCTACATTTTCCGGCAGTTGAATGCAGACGGGCTTTCTGAGGAGAGCATTTCCCGGGCCGGGCTGAAAGAACCCAGGATTGAAGACATGCATATATTATATGATAAATATACAGGGGATGAAGAGCTGGTTTTCTGCCAGGTATCTCACCTGGTCCCGGTGAAAGGGACCAGCATCGGTTATACTGCTCTAGTCAAGGGAAGGCCTGTAACTCTTGATGCAGGCATTGAAACCGAAACACTGGGGTCTCAGTTATACTTCCGGCTCCGGGACTGGTGGAGGGTGGATTACCCTGACACAGACAGGATTGTCCTCCATGAAGCCCAGAGCAGGACTGTGGAAGCTGATGGAAGCATACTGATAAACGGCTGTCCTGCAGAGCAGGAAGGCCGTCTGAGGCAGATGGGCCATATAGCCCGGATCCCCGCTGGATATAATGAATCCACAGGGCCTTTGGGGCCCCTGGGACTCCTTCGTGTTCTGTCGGACAGGGATACACTGGTAAAGCTCCCGGCATCCAGGATTTTTACTACAGAAAAGGGCACAATAGCAGCAGTCTTTTACGAGGTTCCCACTCCGGGAAATATTTTTATGCGCCCGGGGCTGATGTTCCCCGTCCTGGCAAAGAAAGG
>CAYSKJ010000165.1:0-6768 GCA_964431655.1 uncultured bacterium
TGTTGCCACCGGTCTGGATATATAATTAAACCTGAGGCAGGGGTCAGTCCGTGAAAATTCCGAACCCTGCCTGCTCTATTCAGCCTGGACCCTTATTTTTTCTGATATATTCCTGTACATCGAACTTTCTCTCGCAGCCACTGCGGTTCATATACCTTATCTGGCCGAAGACATCCCTCTCCTTCCATGGCCTGTCATGCAGTCCGCCGACAGCCCAAAGACACCCTGCATAGCCATTGGGGTCCCTGCCGTCGTTTTCATACCTGTCATTCAGGCTTATGCATATATTCATAGCCTGCCGGGGTGATTCAGTCCACTCAAGTATCTTCTTTGCCCAGTACATTCTCATATAGCCGTGCATACTGCCTTTCTGCATCATTTCGTTCTGGGCGGCGTTCCAGAGGTCATCATGGGTTCCTGCCCTTTCAAATTCGCTTAAGGTGTACAGGTACTCCCTCTTATCCCCGGCATGCCTTTCCAGGGTCTGAATAGCCCACCGGGGAAGTCCTTGCAGACTGTCATAAAAGGTATTGTAAAAACAGAAATTATCAGAAAGTTCCCTTCTTACTATCAGCTCTTCCAGAAAAGCCTCCTTTGCTTCCAGGTCTGCCCCGGACTGGTTTACCTCCAGAGCAGTCCTTTGTGCAGAAAGCTGGCCAAAATGCAGGCAGGCCGAAAGCCCCGATGTTGCATCTTTATTGGGATCATTTTTATAGAGGTGGTAATTTCCCAGCCGTTTATCAATGAAATTTCGAACCAGAGCCAGCGCTATATCTTCACCAGCTTTTACCTGAACATTCCTTGCTTTATGCAAAAGAGACTCATCCTCATCCAGATTAATGCTGTATTTATGTCTTTCAATTTCAGGAAAGGCAGTTAAAAATTCAGGCAAAGCCCTTTTTATCTTGGGCCTTATGGTATAGGCGCCGTATTCCTGCTTTTCTGATGATGTCCAGCAGGGAACTATATTATGGGCATCCACCTCAAAAAAAGGTATATCAATCCTGTTTTCAAGTTCAGCTTTCCATTGTCTTTTTATCCTTAAAGGGTTAAAATCGCAAACCAGGGCAGACACCCTGTATTTTTCAATCATTTTTTCAATATTATCTGAAGGGTCGCCTTCAGTTACCATGAAGGCAATATTGTACTCCTTCAATTTTCCCGAAAGTTTTGACAGCCCACCGGTCACAAAGCTGTAATGCCTGTCATTTGCCCCCAGGTAATCCGGAACAATGTTAAAAAGGACACACAGAGGCTGTTTCTTTAAATTGGCAAAATCCTGGGCAAAAAGCAGTGCCCAGTTATCAAGAACCCTCTGGTCTCTCTGCATCCAGTATAAAACCGGCCCCCTGCCCCCGTGTACCTTCTTCAGGCTTCTTATCCTTTTGCTGTTCATCAGTCTCATAAGCTAAACCTTTTTTGAGGAATATCATAACTTAGAAAAGAATAAATGAACATCTTTTTATAAAAATAAATTTTATTGACCATGAATATAAATTATACTATATTTACTAATGAAGTTGGAGTTGAGGTATTTCTTTTTGGCTGCATACAAAACCCAGTGCTTTTCCATCCTTTCAAAATCGGTATTAGACTTATATTTTGCAGATAAATCCAAAAAGGACAGGGCAGTTCAGTGGGCGGAGAATTCTGAGCTGGCTGAGGTTTTTTCCCTCGGCAATTCTGATTATCAAAGGCTTTCCAGATCAGGCCTGCTTCCTTCAGATAAGGTGGAAGCAATCTTATGCGCATCCCTGGAATATCTCTTGTCAGTCCTTGACCGAAGCACCTTCATCCACGTAAGAAACCGGCTTGATCACATATTATCAAAAATATTCAGGCTTGAAAGACGACCGATTGAAGATTTGGCGAATAATAACAGTCATATATACCGTATACTTAACATATTCATAATGAGGTTCGCCGCTTTTCCTAAACATATGCTTCCCGGGGGCATTAACAATTTCCTTGACCATTATCCCTTTATAAGGCTTAATGACATTCTCGAGGCAACGGAACTGCAGGTTCTAAAATTGACCAATGTTTCCTATGATTCCCTTTACCTGCTCTATGGCCTGAAAGAGCTTCCGGATGTCTACCGTTGCGCATTTTCGCCCCATTTTGCCCTTTTTAATACAATTAAATCATCAGCGAACAGCTTTGATGTTTTCCTTGAATCCTGGGCAATTCAAGCCCTGGAGGACAACAGAAAATGGTGGGAAATATTATATCTCCGTATGTTTTCAGATGGGAAAAAAATGACTCTGGAGAACCTTGGAAAAATATACAGCCTTTCCAGGGAGAGGATAAGACAGATTATAATCAGCTCATGCAAAAAGCTTGGAAAGCCGGCAAATCTTAAAAAGATTCAGCCCCTCTGGGATATAATTGAAAGGGTAACCGGGGCTTACGGAATCATTTCCCTGGAGAACCTTACATTCATCACAGACAGGATCTTTGAATGGAATGATACCTTGAAACCCCATGCTCTGGCAGGCCTGATATCGATTAATCCAGGACTTGCATTGGGCCGATGCTCCTGCAGATCCGACAGAGAATGCATCATATATTCAATAAACAGCATCTGCCGGACCTGCAATGACATTGTTCCAGTATTTGAAAATATCATAGAAAAAGAGGGTATTATTAAAGCCGACGAGCTTGCCGGGATACTACACCGGGTCTGCAGGAACAACTGCTCCTACAGGCGCGAACAGGTTCATTCCAGGGAATTCTGTAAATACATATATCTGAGCTGCAAAACCAATCTGCGAAATATTGTGCTCAGGGATTCTGTATTTTATACCCGCATGGCCTATAAATTTTACAAGGCCAGCATAAATTCATCCATTGATATGATACTGAAAAAACAGAGAAAGCCAATTAATATACAAGAGATTTACCTGCTGTTAAAAAGGCTGAAGAAGAAGGATATTTCTTTTGCAAAGGTCAGGAATGTGGTATATTCCAACCGGGATTTCCTGGCCTGGCAGAGGGGCAAATATATCCACGCCGACAGGGTTTCCTGGGACTTGAAGTGCCTTAATCTTATAGAACAGCATGTATTTCTAATGCTCCGGGAACAACAGGAAGCGGTATCGGTAAAAAATGCTTTTAAGCTTTTCTCCGCTCATTGCCTTGCAGAAAAGATACCCAATGCCTATGCTCTCTATTCATGTATGAAATACAGGGGGCACAGGCACCTGAAATACCCACTGTTTCCTCATATCACCTTATGACAGCCATGGCATTGCTGCTTGCGTTAGCTGTAAGCAGTTCAAAATCAGCTGATAATGTCCTTCTCAGATATAAACCCTGGTTTGCAGTATTAGCCATGATAAGGTCATCCTTTTCCCCTGCAGTGAACCTGCCTGAAAGAATCCTCCTGTATGCTCCGCCGGCAAGCAGATTCCACTGCTGGATTGAATAATCATAATAATAGACATTGCCCTGGAAGGTCAGTATTAATTCCAGCCCGGATCCGCCTGAAATATCTCCTGCAGCCATTTTATGATCCTGGTCGGGATTTGCCATAAGTATCCGGTTCCACTGAAGCCCCCGGGATTCCCCGTTTTTTGATATCCAGGTATTATCCTCTTTAATCTCCTTTTCCAGGTCTATTATATGATATTTTTCAAAAATATCTTCTCTGCTGTCCCCTTTTGAATTCCTGTCCGGAATATACCTGGCCAGGTATATTCCGATGCCTTCAAATGAGCATATCAACTCCGTGCCTCCGTCACCGGTTATATCTCCGGCTATGAATTCACCGGGTTTTGACATGAGTATGGGAGTAAAGGCACCAGCTGTAAAATCATAAAGGTAAAGCCTGTTTATGCCTTCAAAGGTGGCAATCAGCTCATCAATTCCATCCCCTTCCCTGTCAAAATCGGCTGATTGGAGCCTATCAGCAGGATATTGAAGGATTTTTGACCATGTCATGGAATCAAAATCAAGTTTATAAAGGCCATAAGAAGCAAAGGAGGCAACCACATGCCTTTTATTATCCTGGGAGGTCTTTGCAAGGGTAAAATCCAGGGTATCATACACTGAAATATTTGCCCATTCAGATATGGACTGATCATAATAAAACAGCCCTTCTCCCGGTATAAGGACGACGAATTCAGGGACGCCATCTCCGCTGATATCCCCTGTTTCTATCCTTGAGGCTGACTTCTGGTTTAATATTTTGTTCCATGCAGACCCCCTCAAACCAAGCAAAACAGGTTTTACCGCGCTGTAGCTCCATGTATAGATACCCTTGACAGCAGAATCTTCAATGCTTATAATAGCGGATTCAGGCTCTGAATCGGGAGCCCAGCGCACATAATCGACCCACCCCGCATCCTCATTTTCCTCCACATAGGCATCCTTGATATAGGACCATTTTATCTCAAAGGTTCCTTCGCCTATCTCATAGCTTTTCTCCTCCCAGCCGACAATACCGCTGATACTGTCCTGAATTTCTCCATCAATATAGAACCTCAGGTAGTCATAACCGGATTCCGATGATACCCTCCAATGAAAAATAAGGGTTCCTGGCCCTGTTACCTGTGTGCTTAGAGAGGTGGAAGAATTACTGCCTATAGCCCCGCTTCTTGCTGAGGAACCCCCGTAGAAAAAGCTCTCACCTTGTCCGTACCATACGTACTCAGCCCCTGCACTGGAGCTTGTGCTCCATGGAAGTACCATATTGTCCAGAGCCTCCCCCAGAGGCATTGAATGGGTAAATACATAAGACTCATTGGAATAAGCGCTGTATTCTACGGCATTATAGGCCCTTACCCGGTAATAGTAGGCTGTATTCGCTGAAAGCCCGGTGTCCTGCCAGCTTTGGGTATCTGCACCTGCAGAACCTGCCTCTGCCCATACACCTCCTGCTCCGGTCTTCCTTTCAATGCTGAATCCTGTTTCATTATCCGAATTATCGTTCCAGGAGAGCTGTGCCTGGCTTGAAGATAATGCAGAGGCCTGAAGGTCTGAGGGTGCAGTTATACTGCTCTGAACATCCTTATGTGCTTTAAGGGATGGGTCGCCCAGATAATTCAGGGCAAAATGCACCCACCGGAAGGAATAATCAGAATCCGCTGAACCGGCCATCTGTATCTTCGACTGAGTAAAACCCGCACCCACCACATTTTCATAGGCAGTATCCAGGGTATGGCGGAATATCCAGTCATTATACTGAAAGGATGGGCCGTGTGTGTCATAGCTGTTATAGCCTATGCCGTACCGGGATGCCCCCAGATATACAACAGCTCCGCCATTGGCATTCCTGATGAAGGCCTCTCCCAGGCAGGGGTCAGATGCACCGGATACTTCCGGGTCAAAGGCATTGGTAATACATGCTATGGTAACCACTATGCCGGGAATATTATTGAGGGCCAGGGCACTTGCGGATGAGAATGAGCTTCCCGACGCCATGGACCAGATAGTAACATTACCGTGCGTGGCCATATGAAAGAAGTTCATACCCTGGTTTAGAAGAGATGAGAGAGTGGACACAGAAACCGTCGTATCTGAGTCATACAGCGTACTTTTATTGTGCCCGGCCCAGTAAGGCTGGATATAATTGCTGTACATCAGTTCGCTCTTTGCCTTGGCATCCCCTGAATAGTTAAAGAGCTGGACCCCTGAGAGTCCCAGGTTCTTTGGAAAAGCAGAATCAGACCCGGCATCCATGTACTGGATTACCTTTGCCTTATAGTCCAGGACCTGCTGGGATGTCCTTACAGACAGTCTGCCTATGATAACATCCGGTAAGATATCAGCATTATCACCGCTGATTTCACCTACATAGCTGTCTCCATCGGCATTCCAGTCGAACTGGCCGTCAAAACAGCTGTAGAATACATCACCGGGCAGGGTATTGTCAGTCTCCGGAACAAACGAAAGGTATCCATAGAGATTCTGATCGGGAATGCCGTAAGTGGAACTGGTCCCGCCGTCTCCTATAAGCAATACATAGCTGATATTATTGTTCTGCACATAATCAAATATGCAGTTTTTAATTTTAATCTGCGTGGTAGAACCAGGGTATCCAGACTCTATTTCCGTCAGAGTTTTGATGTCACAGCTTATCTGGTCCGACTCCCTGTAATCGGCATAATCCTGGGCAGAGCCCAGAAGGGTGTCAGTGGTTATGATAAGCATGTCATAGTCAAGCCTGCTTTTGACCGGGTCAGTCTTCTCCGGATAGAATAAAGGCATATCCTGTCTGTTGATGACCGACCTGCTGACTATTTCATTAAATGCAGCATTGGGTCTGTATTCATTCAGTCCTTGATAAACAGCAGACCTGTATTTTATGCTGAAGGATAAATCTCTGTACATGTAAAGTTTTCCTGCAGCTGTGTCAAACTCAAAGGGGCAGTAAGAGAAATACATAATCTGGTAACCCCTCGTTCTTCCTGTTGAATGAACAACCAGCCTTTTTTCGGGGTAGATACCTCCCCCGGAATATATGGCCGGATCCGGAACAATATGTGAAAACACCGGCCTTGAGATTATCTCATAACCCATAAAGGGTGCAGGCACAGCTTCCCTGATAAAGAACCTGTCCCTTTCATCAAACTCAATGGATTCAACCCTGCTGTCTGCAGGGATAAGCACTCTCAGCATATAAAAAGGCAGATCGGGTTCTCCCTCTCCGGCCAGGGAATGGGCATTGGGATCCCGGTACATCACCCTTTGGTAACCATCCCGGGAATCAATATCAACCCTGTCTGCATCAAAAGAGATATCAAATCTGATAGTATCACTGAAACA
>CAYSKJ010000166.1:0-6738 GCA_964431655.1 uncultured bacterium
TCAAAGCCTTTGGGTATGAAGTTAATGAAAATTGGGTTCTACAAAAAATAAATCCCTGATCCCTCTTACAGAGCTACTTAAGATACATAAATCGATTTATCTCCGAAATTCCTGTTTATGTCTGCAGAACCCGATCAGGCTCAACTACTTATATGAGACGCCGAGTATAGCATATCATACAAATATATTCTTGACTATAGTTCTTTAGGTTCAATATATGGTATTATTTCTGATATTTAAAAATTTGATTGGTATCTGGATTAAAAAGCCAGATCTGCCTGTCGGAGTAGTATGAAACAAGTTCCATATTATTTTCAGGTCCAAGGTTATGAGCCCACACTAGCCTTGCCTGATCAATATTAGCATCATTATATACCCATTCACAATGTATATTGTAAGCTTCAGGATAATAAACAATAATAAGGTGATCACCTGGAATGGATTCAAGGTAATCAATTAGATCTCTTCGCTCCCTGGCCCAGGAGGGTGTTATGTATATTGAAAGATAATCCCAAGTTTCAGGTATCTCCTTAGGATGATTAAAAAATGCAGTAAATGCGTTTATTGTTAAAACAATAATCAAAACAGGAACGATCATTTTACCTGGCAGGATTCCTAAAACCCTATATTTAGAAATGTGCATTATTGCATAAGATATAAGAATGAAAAGTATCGGTGCGACGGGTGCTAAATAATGGGGCCAAGCTCTTGTATAGATCAGGCTAATAAGAGTTATAAGTGAGACTGTCCCTAAAAGGAATAAGCTCCAGATATCTTTTGCTACCTGAAGCATAAGCATTGCTTGGAAAATAAGCACTAACCCAATTAGGAAATAAGGCATAAGGTTTGTCTGAGGAAAAAAGTGCCCAATGATAATAAAGAATAATAGTAAGTATATAAGACGCCGTAAGATAGGTCTTTCTTTTGGCCACACTATTAATAAAAAGGGCAAGGCTAACCATAAACCAAGGTAAAAGGCGATTATCCTCTCGAATCGTACTATAAAGGTTAGTGGATCAGAGCCAGTATATCCAGCCATCCTGGGGTTATCTGCATTGCCATGTAAATAAGTATCTGTCCACAGTTGATGTGGAAATGTAAAAAGATTTCCTGTAAGTGCCATATTATACAATCCTACAGAAATTACAGCTATAATACAGATAGATATATATAGAATAATGGGTTTAAAATTCTTAAACAGATTCTTCAGGCTACCAAAATTATAATAGGATTTAAAAATGAGAATTACAAAAAAGCATAGAATAAGCAGACCACCCTCAAATGGACGAGAATGAAAAAGAATAGTAGTTCCTAGACCCATAAACAATGCACCTGTGCACTTCCATTCCATTAAAAGCTTTTTAGTGCCTCCAATGACCAGAGCACCGCCTAGCAATGCAGTGGAACCTCCCCAGTAGCTCTGGCTCCATAGGAATGTGATGGCCGGATGAAGAGCTGCAATGAATCCTCCAAAAACTGCCCACTTCCGTGGTAAATATAAGGTAAGCATCCAGCAGATAGCTATAACTGCGATGAAGCCAGAAAGCCAAACTCCTGCTATTGCATGACCTGTTACAACAATACCTATTGCCATGAAAAAGGATGACGCAGGGGGATACTTACTCTGATATGTGGGCTGATGCAGGATGTGAAACGACTCAAAGTGCCTCCAGTGCTCATGGGTCGGGTTGGCCAGCTTCCCATGGGCAAAGGTATCTGCCCCCAGAAGATAGGCAAACTCATCATGAACGTAGGGTATAGGGTAGTCTCTCAGGGTCATAGATATACTTAAAGCCAGGTATAAAACCCCCAGTAGAATAATTGTTGTCTTTAAATGAAAAGACATGAACAATATTGGCCTATTGAAAAAATTTATTACATACTTTAAGGTTTTATCAAGTGCAGCCATTATGAAATACTCATTTATTATATTTTTGCTTAAATTTGCACTGAGCCATAAAAGAGCAGAAAGGAATTTCTTCTGTCAGGTTTCTTTTGAAATTAATTATATATGCAGGCATTAGGATTCTTTTTAATTGAATACCAGGCAATATGCGCAGAAATCCAAGCATTAGATGGCTATCTCCTGCTAAATAAGGCGAAAAAGGTCTTAAAACTCTAGAGCAAAGCATAATATACATATTTAATATTTTAAGCTATTATAATGTCAAAATATCTAGTAGCAAGAATATTTCTCTGTGATAATTGATTTTTATAGAGCGTCATTATCAAAATATAACAGGGATATTGAAAGATAAAAGTATAATACACATAGATATCAAAATGCACGGATTTCTGCTCTATAAGAAAATTGAATTTGCTATCAATTTTTTTTATATTTGCTTTTTATTACAGCAGATATTATTATAAATCTTACAGGCAAGCTAATAATTATGAAGAAGCTGATAATACAGATTCCGGCCTATAATGAAGAAAAGACCATCCATGCAGTCCTTTCCGAACTTCCGCGCAAGGTTGAGGGCTTTGACAGGGTTGAATGGCTCCTGGTGGATGACGGCTCTGCTGATAACACATCCGCTAAAGCCATATCCATGGGTATTGACCATCTTGTAAGGCATACCGCCAACCTCGGACTGGCCCGTGCCTTTGCCTCGGGCATCGATGCCTGTCTCAGGCTCGGGGCCGATGTGATTGTAAATACCGATGCAGACAACCAGTACTGCTCAGAAGATATACCTGCCCTTGTTAAACCTATTCTGGAGGGCAGGGCTGACATAGTAATAGGCAACCGCGGAACCGATGATATTGAACACTTCAGCTGGCTGAAAAAAAGACTCCAGAATGTCGGCTCCTGGGTTGTAAGGAAAGCCTCCAGAACAGATATTAATGATGCAACAAGCGGTTTCAGGGCCTTATCAAGGACTGCCGCATTAAAGCTTAATATCGTCAGCGACTTCACCTATACCCTTGAATCCATAATAGAGGCAGGCCACAGGGGCATTGCCGTATCCCAGGTCCCGGTAAGAACCAACTATAAGCTTCGCGAAAGCCGCTTGTTTAAAAGCCTCGGGGGTTATATTGCCAGGTCATCCATCACCATTATCAGGATTTATTCCATGTATCAGCCCCTGAAGGTCTTTCTTTCCATAGGAGCCCTGCTGTGGCTTTCAGGTTTTGCCCTTGGCCTGAGGTTCCTGTTTTATTATTTCACAGGACAGGGTACAGGCCATATCCAGTCCCTCCTGCTCGGAGTGCTTCTTTTGCTCCTGGGCTTCCAGGCAGGCATTGCCGGCCTGCTTGCCGACCTTATAAGGCATAACCGCAGGCTCATTGAGGACCAGCTCTACAGAACGCGCATGCTTGAACTCTCAATAAAAGCTAAAGACCCGTCTAAAAAGAACATTGACTGCGACTCTGAAAGCTGAATCTGCAGTGAAGCATTTAAATGAAAAAAAGTCTGTCCCCGTATATATTGCCATGATATTTGATTATCTCAGCCTGAAAGCTGAGAATATCTCTGGCTCATGGGGGCGTCATCCCGTCAGAACCATGTTTCTCCTCGCACTCATAAGCCTGACCTTCAGCATGACCCTGTCCCTCATAGACTGGCCCGTACCCTATGTCCACGATGAGTTTGCATATATCCTGGGTGCTGACACCTTTGCCCATGGGAGGCTTGCCAACCCGCCCCATGAGCACTGGAGGCACTTTGAGTCGTTTCACATCCTGCATCAGCCAACATATCAGAGCAAATATCCCCCCGCAGCATCTGTTTCCATGGCCCTGGGCATTATTCTAACAGGCCGTCCCATTACAGGCGTGTGGATAACCACAGCCCTTGCCACTGCCCTCGTCTTCTGGATGCTGCTGGCATGGCTGCCTCCCCGCTGGGCGGTTATGGGAGGTTTTATCGCAGCCCTCCACCCGGGCATACATCTGTTATGGGGACAATCCTACTGGGGAGGCTCGGTTCCCATGATTGGCGGAGCCCTTGTGCTGGGTTCATCCCGCAGGCTGGTAAAGACCTGGTCACATAGCATTGCATGTCTCCTGGGTCTTGGCTTTCTGGTGCTGGCACATTCCAGGCCTTTTGAGGGTGCCCTGCTTTCAATACCCCTGGTCATTTTTATTTTATACAGGGCTTTTCTAGCCCTCAGATCGGGAGGCCTTAAAAAGCTGGCCTGCCCTTTCACCATACTTATATTGATGTCCGTACTTATTGTCTTGTCCGTCTGCTTTTACAACAGGGCGGTAACCGGAAACTGTTTCAAGTTTCCCCATGCCCTGTGGAGCGAAACTTATATGAACCCGGATGCCCCTTCATCCAATCCGAGGCTTTCTGGTTATTCCGGTTCCCCCATGGGAACCAGCCTTTTCAGGGTCGAGAGGATAGTCTGGTTCTACCTGGGATTCTGGATGGCACTTCCCCTCATCCTGGTCAAAATAAAGGATGCTCCACATCTTATCAGCACAATTTTTATAATCGGCCTTATCGTAATTATGCTGGGGCTTGTTTTTCCAATGCTGAACATGAATCCGCATATGCTTATGGTGATACTGCTGTTCTGTCAGGCAGTTATACTTGCCAGGAATATAAAGGATCCCTGGATTCTTTCAGCCCTTGGGATTATTACAGCCCTCACCGGACTAAGCGTGGCTTACAGCCATGCCTGGCCCCATTATACAGCACCTGCAGCGCCCCTTGTATTCTACCTGCTTATACAGGCGGTCAGGGCAGTCCGCACTCAGTATGCCGGCCCCTGGATAAAGGGAAGGCATGTGGTTTTCATACTGCCTCTGATTATGCTTATTTCCATGCTGGTTGTCATATACAGGCACCCGTCGGCAGATCCCCCCGGCTGGGACAGGCTGGGCGTATATGCCGTCCCCGACTGGAGCAGGGACAGGGCTCTTCTTTTAAAAGCCCTAAGGTCCAGGCCCGGCCTGCATCTTGTATTTGTCAGGTATCCCCGGTGGTATAATATACACTGTGAATGGGTTTACAATGAGGCTGATATTGATGGATCAAAGGTGGTATGGGCTCATGACCTCGGCTCAGCGCCGAACCGAGAGTTAATCGGCTACTTTAAGGACAGAAATGCCTGGCTTCTTGACCTGGCCGGCCAGCCTCCAGCCCTGAAGCCCTATATCCCGTGATGTCTGTGCCACTGATGTATTAAGGCTTTTCCATCACAGTTATCTGCGATATCCCTGCCGGGGGCCTGATTATTTTTTCACCCTTTTCCAGTACTGCCGATACAGCATTTATAATAAAAGAGCTTCTTTTATCCAGGGTTTCAGAGAAGGTACTCATTTTTCTCAGAATCCTGCCCTTTATAAACCACGGTATTATGCCCATGGGATTCATAAACTGTTTATATATTATTTCAAGGCCCGCCTTTCTGGCAAGTCTGTCCATGTCATGCCTGTCATACCTCCTGCAGTGCCCGCATGCCTTATCCATGGTGCCGAATATCCAGGAAAGAGCAGGGACAAGCAGAACGATCCTCCCCTTATGCTCTATAATCTCCTTCATTCTTACCAGGGCCAGAAGGTCATCTTCTATATGCTCCAGCACATTTATGCAGGTGATGGTATCAAAACCGTATTCTGCCAGAGCGCTACAATCATCCCTGCTTATATCAAACAGGAAAGGGAAGAAATTTTTTTTATCCCCAAACCGTTTTTTCATTGTCTCAATCTGGCTTTCAAATATGTCGGTGGCTGCTATTATCTCTAAATCCTCTTCAAAAAAGAATCTTACCATATTCCCTGTGCCCGATCCTATATCCAGGACCCTTATTTTAATAAAGGGCCTGATATTATTATAGATCCACCTTGAGTATCGGCTTATGTCCTGCCTCTTTTCCAGGGCTTTAGTCAGGTCGGGATGTTCATTCATCCCTTTTTCCTCTTCCTGCAGAGCATCATGATCCAGGGAAAGGGTGAGCTCTCTGATACAATCTCGAGCCTGTCCTCTATAAACTTTATGAATCTGCCCCTGCTCCAGTGCTGTAAATGTCCCGGTGTATTCCCGAGATGTCGTGTATATTTCATACGTATCATATTCAGCATCCTCCATACTGGCTCCCTCGGAACACTGAGTATAACATATCTGTCTGCCGTTTCAGCCAGTCTGCTTAAGGCTTCTTCAGGGCATTCCAGATGCTCCAGCACCTCGCAGCACACCAGCATATCAGCCCTGTCCTGCCCGCCAAGCTTATATATGCTCTTCTGATAAAACAATATGTCCTGCCCTCTGGATAATTCCCTTGCCCTCTGGATAATATTTTTCGAATAATCGCATCCCCTGAGCTCCCCTTGGAAATTTCTGCGAATATGCCTGGTCAGATAGCCCTCGCCGCATCCAATCTCATTAATGGATAAAATCTCATTTTCGACGACTTTTATCAGATAATCCAGGCTTTTAAGGAAACTGCCTACAAAGTGCTTTGAAAATATGCCTCTGCTTTCATACTTGTTCTCATAGTTACCCTCAAGCATGACTGATCACTTTCACCTTATTATTCTGTGCCCCGGATTTCATTTTCATCCAGTCTAATATGGCTGTCCCTGCAAAACAAGATATTTTTGTGTCGTCCTTTTGATCTTTTAAGGCTATTCAGATTGATATTATTTTATCACATACAGGACTTTCGGAGATAAATCGATATATATATCTTAAGTAGCTCTTTAAGAGGGATTAGGGATTTATTTTTTGGAGAACCCAATTTTCATTAACTTCATACCCAAAGGCTTTGAGTACTTCTTTTTGAA
>CAYSKJ010000167.1:0-6716 GCA_964431655.1 uncultured bacterium
CGAAAAAAGGCGATGAATTGACAAGGAGTGGCATGAAATTTACCGTGCTTAGTGTGAGCAATATACGAATAGACAGGGTTATGGTCGAATTTTTATGAATATAATTCTGCTTGTGTTATTTCTTGGCTTTATAGGCATGTTCGCAGGCTTTGAGGTGGGCTTCTATACAATCAACCCCGTCAGGCTTGACATCCTGGCAGAGAAAAAGCACCGGCCCGCCCTGCTGCTCAAGCATTTCAGAAAGCACAAGGAGCACCTGATAATATCAATCCTGATCGGCACCAATCTATTCAACTACCTTTTCTCCGGTTTTCTGATGCACAGCCTGGGCAGTGTAGGCCAGAGATACCGGGTACTTCTCTCTACCCTTATCGGGACAGGGTTTGTATTTGTTTTTGCGGAGGTTTACCCCAAGTTTCTGTTTCAGAGCTACCCTGACCTGCTGACCTACGGATTCGTCAGGATTATATATGTTTTTCACAGGATATTTTTGCCTGTCGGATATATACTTAAGCTCATTACTGAGTTTTTCAGGAAGGTTTTGAGGATAAATAAGTCTTCCATAGACCATGTATACGGAAGAAAAAGCCTGGTAGGCTTCATAGACCAGGCCCACGCAATGAGGTACATAGACAAGGCCAAGAAGGATATGCTCTTTTCTATCCTCAGGCTTAAAGATTCCGGGGTTTCAGAGCTTGCGGTGACACCGGAGGGTGTTATCTCCTTTTATATGGATGATACTTATGAAAAAGTCATGGGAATCATAAGAAAATACCCCTACAAGAGATACCCGGTCCTGGACAGAAAGACGGGGAGAGTGCTGAAAATACTCAATGTACTTCACCTCTTCTGGAATGAAACAGACTGGGCCTGTCTTAAAGATCTTTCCAGCCTGCTAAACGATCCGGTTTTTATCAGCTCTCAGGACAGCCTGCTTACTGTCATGCAGAAGATGCAGTCCAGGAGCTCAGTCATGGCAGTGATAGTCAACGGTGACAAATATTCAGGCATTGTAACCCTGAGGGATATTATAAACGGGGCCATTACAAAGGTAAAAGATCTTTGAAACTGAATAATATTGATTACTGCTCTTAAAAAAATGCCTGTATAAAACTCAATCATCATGCATTAAATCTGCAATTCAGTTTTTTAATGACAATAGGCCGTTTTGATTTTATTGTTGAACAGAAATATGACATAGGAGGATCTCCAATGAAAATAATCACCTCGATCACAAAAAGGGGCAATTTATACAACAAAAACAGGAGGTTCTTCTTATGTCGCTTATCAAAGCAGATAAAATATCTTTTAAATATGACTCCCAGATAGGAGATATCCTGCATTCGGTCTCCTTCCGGATTACAAATAAGGATAAAACAGGGCTTATAGGCCGGAACGGAAGCGGGAAAAGCACCCTTTTCAAGCTGATACTCGGCATTATCAATCCTTATGAAGGAAATATATTCAAAAAAGAAGGAATTCTAATCGGCTGGCTTCCGCAGGAACTGGCTGTAAACATCGATAATTCAAGCATTTCAGACTTTCTGTGGCAATCAGAAGGTACCTTGTATGAAATATATAAAAAAATATACTCAAAACTGAAAGACAGGGCCCAAGACCTGGAGCTTAAAGGGGAATTCTGCGCCAGGGGGGGATATTCCTTCCAGGCCCGCCTGGAAAAGACAGCCGGATTCTTCGGCTTTGATGAATCCAGGCTGGATTACCCGCTGTCGTCCTTAAGTGCGGGGGAGAAGACAAAGCTGGCCATCTGCCGGATTATGCTTATGAATCCTGATATCATACTGCTGGATGAACCTACCAATCATATTGATTTATCCGCAATGCAATGGCTGGAAGATTACCTTGCAGGGCTTGCAATCCCCTGTGTCATTATAAGCCATGACAGGGAATTCCTTGATAACTGTACTGAAAAGACCTGGGAACTGTCAGAAAAGGGTATCAGAGAATTTTCAGGGAATTATTCCTTTTATAAAACTGAAACCGCTAATCTGCACCAAAGGAATCTGCTGGATTATAAAAAACAGCAGAAAAAGATAAAACAGCTTAGAAGAGTAGTTCAGGAAAGAAAATCCATGGCCGGTTCAATGGAAAGTTTTAAACCCAGGCGTTCTGTGAAAAAGAACGGGGGAATATGCAAAAGGGACGCAGGTTCCCAGAAAAGGGTCAGGAAGCATGTTATGAGGTCGGCAATGGCGGTGGAGACAAGGATAAAAAGGATGATAGAAAAGGAGGAAAAAGCAAGACCCTTTTCTGAAAAAAAGAGGTCAGTCAGCTTTATTCCCGGCAGTTTAGAGAACAGGTGGGTTATAAGGATAAATAACCTGGCAAAGGAATATGATTCAGAATATGTTTTCAGGGGTTTCGGCCTTTCTGTAGAAAGAAATTCAAGGATTGCAGTTCTGGGGAAAAATGGATCAGGGAAATCAACTCTTCTTAGAATTTTAGCAGGGTTGGACAGTAATTATGAAGGGGAAATCACGCGCGCGCCCCGGTTAAGAACGGGCTATTATGCCCAGGAATTTGAGAACCTTGATTTTGACAGCAATATCCTGGATGAGATTCTTTGCGGAGATATGAGGGAAGAATCCCGGGCAAGGACCATATTGGGCTCCCTCAACATACGGGGGGACAAGGTGTATCAAAAAATCAGGACCCTGAGCATAGGGGAAAGAAGCAAGACAGCACTGGCAAAGATAATTTTCATCAGGCCGAACCTGTTGCTCCTTGACGAACCTACCAACCATCTCGAGATTGAAGCCAGAGAGTCCTTTGAAAATGCCCTGGATGAATTTCCGGGAGCCATAATCCTGGTATCTCATGACAGGTATTTTATACAAAGGATAGCCAATAATCAAATAAATATGGAAAACTACGGCAATATTAAGAAATAATTCCCTTGTATCATAAGGATTTACTACTCAATCTGCAGTTTGGTGCTCTTGAAGCCGTATCCCATTATATCATATACATCGGTAATGACCATGAAAACTTCAGGGTCAGTCTCTTTGGCTATCTGGAGGAGCTTTACATTCTGCCTTATGTTGAAAACAACAAATATTATGTTTCTGTCTATTTTTTCATAGGTGCCGTAGCCTTTCAAATAAGTGACTCCCCTTCCCATCTCCTCATATATTCTTTTCCTGATCCTTTCCACATTTGCCCCGTTATTGCATATTATAATGGCAGCTTTTAAATTTGGAAGCCCCTCGGTTATGATATTGCTGAACCTTGTGGTTAGAAAAAGGCAGAAATAACCCCATATAATAAGGTTCAGGTCCTCAAACACTAATCCGATTATGAATATGATAAGGGTTTCAACGATTATATAGCCGTTGCCTATGCTTATGTTGAGGTATTTTTTCAGCATGGCCACAGGTATATCCGTGCCCCCGGTGGAGGCATTGGACCTGAAAATTATGCCTAATCCTGCCCCGAGCAGGATAGAGCCGGCTATGGCAGCAAGAAAAATATTATCGGTCATGGCCCATTCAGCCGGTGCCTTCATTTCCCCGTTGACAATATTGTATTTTATTATGAGATCCTGAAGAATGTTCCAGTTGTAAAGCCTTTCAGGGACCAGAACCTCGGTCATGACGGAACTGGTGAAAAACCCTATGAAGGTTCCCAGGCCGAACTGCCGGTTAACAAAAAGAATCCCCAGCACCCACAGGGGAATATTTATGGCAAGCATTGTAATACCCAGGGGCATATTGAAGATGTGGAACAGTATTCCGCTTATTCCGCCCACACCGCCTGGCGCTATCTTAAAGGGGACCAGAAACCAGGAGTAGCCTAAGCCGAAAAGTATGCTTCCGAACAGGATTCCTACCATCCTTCTTATCAATCCAAACTGTGAAAATATTTTCATGTGATCAGATATCCTTTTGTTTTAATCTTGCATGTTCTATAGAAATAAAAATAAAAATCAACAATTTTTCTTTTATCACATTGATAAAACATTTGCCGGGGTTTCACCGTAGGCTTAATTTCAGATGAAACAATTAAATACCGAAAGGAGGTAGCAATGGAGAAACACCTTAAAGGGCTGATCAGCTTTATTCTGCTGTTCAGCGCTTTTGTTTTTCTCTTTTCATGTTCTGCTTCAAAGCCGGTGGAACTGGAAAGAGAGCCGGTTTTAGAAGCTTCTGCAGAAGAGTTAAGGGAAGGATACAGCTATTATAAGATGCACAACGGTCTCAGGGTCTTTGTTGTCGAAGACCATCGGGTTCCCCTGGTTACATTTTCCATAACCTACAATGTCGGTTCCATTGATGAACCCCGGGGACTTTCAGGGATATCCCACTTCCTGGAGCATGTGATGTTTCTTGGAACCCATGCCCTGGACAAGGAAGAGGTTTTTGACCTGATAAGGGAAGTGGGAGGAACGAATAATGCAGCCACATCCTATGATTTTACAACCTATTTTGCAGAGGTTCCCTCTTCAAAGCTTGAGCTGCTGGTGGCAATAGAGGCCGACAGGATGGGCAACCTGGTAATCAACCCCGAGGAATTTGAGAGGGAAAGACAGGTCGTTATGCAGGAGCGCAGGCAGACAAGGGAGAATAACCTGTACTCTTCAGTCATGGAACTGGTCACGGCAGATGCATTCAGGGAGAGTTCGCTGAATCACGGTATTATTGGATGGATGGAAGATATAGAGTCCATAGGGGTTGAAGATATGAAAAATCATTACAGGCAGTTTTATTCACCCAATAATGCCGTTATTGTTGTGTCCGGAGATGCGGAGAAGGATAATGTCATAGCCCTTGTAGAGAAGTATTTCAGCCGGTATGAGCCCCAGGACATTGACAGGTATGTATCAAAGGAACCGCCCCAGACCGAAGAAAGGTTTTTAAGAATAGAAAAGACCACAAATCTTCCCATGATAGCCATGCTCTATAAAATACCCGAAGGGAATCATCCTGACATGCCTGCAATAAATGCCTTTCTAAATATTCTGGTGAATGACCCAAATTCCAGGGTTAACCGGAAGCTTAAGAATCAGATGAGAATAATACTGGGAGGCAGGATCTATGCCATGTCCCTTAGATATCCGGGTTATGCCTTCGGAAGCCTCATGACCATGAGTGAAGACATGCTGGACACGGTAAGGGATGCCTTTGATGCGGAGATAATGAATATTATTGAAAACGGCGTGGAGGATGATGAACTTGCCATAGTTAAAAAGAGCATAATAAATAGGGAGATATTCTCCCAGAAAAGGCCGGGAATGCTGGCCAGGCAGATTGGAATGAACACGGTAAGGTACCAGGACCCGGACTTTGCAAAGACAGAAATAAAGAGGTACCAGGACCTGACCGGGGAGGATATAGTGGGGGTAGCTGAAAAATACTTCGGCAGGACAGGCAGGACCATCGGTTATGTTATACCCAGGAAAGAAAAGGTAGAGGTTGAAGACTTATGAAAAGGAAAATAAGCTTTCTGCTTTGTTTTATTTTTGTATTCAGTGTCATTGCCTATTCAGATGCTGAGTTTACCAGGGAGCTCTTCCAGAGGCTTTCCGGTGCTGTCAATGAAGCGCCCGTAATCCAGCTTCCTGAATATCAGAGGACAGTACTGGATAATGGCATGATAATATATCTTGCTGTCGATGAGCAGTTCCCTGTGATAGAAATGTCAGGATTCATAGCGGGCGGAATATCGCAGGAAGACCAGGCGAATGCCGGTATTACGGATATCATGCTTACCATGATGCTTACAGGCACAAAGGAGATGGATGAGGAGGAGTATCTGCGCTACAAGGGCCTGCACGGGCTGACCTTTGAAATGAATGCATCATCCAGGGACTATATATATCTAAAGGGGAATGCCCTGGCCGAAGATACAGATCATCTGGTAAACCTCATATCCCAGACCCTTACTGCCCCTGATTTTGATGCACCCTATTATGAAAGGCATATGCAGAACTACCACAAATCACTTATCCAGGCAAAAACCCAGGATAATGAACTTCTTGACAGTTATTTCTTCAGCCTTTTGTATCCTGCTCATCCTTATTCCTTCAGTAAAAACATTGATCTCCTTCTGGAAACAAAAGACCATATTACAAAAGAAAAGCTGAAAGGCTGGTATGATTCCTCCATTCTTCCCAACAGGACTGCAATTGCCGTAACAGGCGATTTTAAGCCTGAAGAGATGATCGTACTGCTGAAAAAGCATTTCGGGGGATGGGAAGCCCGGGATATAGAGCTTGCAGAGCCTGTCCGGACTGAGAACCCCAACTACGGAAGGATAATTGTTGTAAATAAGCCTGATGCCACCGGGGCAAAAATCAAGATGGGATATGACTTTTTTCGTTATGATTTTGAGGATGCAGTAAAATTCAGTTTTGCAAACCGTGTTTACGGAGGAGGTGGATTTGCCTCAAGGCTTGTGGATAATCTCAGGACAGACAAAGGTTATGTCTACAGCGTCTCCTCTTATGCGAACCATGCCTTTTTCTGGGGTGAATACTGTGTCAGCACCCAGGTAAAGACTGAAAATGTCCTGCATTCCATTGAGATTATCAAAGACGAGATGCAAAACATTAAAAACGGTACCAGGCCCATAGAAAAAAAGGAGCTTTTTGATGAGATAAACAGGATGAACGGGATCTTTCCAAAATATTATGTTCATACCAGCAATATCATTGATTATATTCTTTTTAACACTGAAATTTACGGGAGAGATTCGGA
>CAYSKJ010000168.1:0-6686 GCA_964431655.1 uncultured bacterium
TACTGTATTTGTTGATAAAAAGATTTATGTCCATTTTCATGACATTGATCAGAACCTGGACAAAGAGGTCAACAACCTTGGATGGATAATCTTCCTTCATCCGGGGGAATTTATCCGTGACTGCATCATGGTAGAAATCCGCCATAGGCCCGCCAGGATCCAGGAACAGATTAAAAACAACAGCCCTTGTATCCAGATAATAATTGGGGCCATTGTAGGTATAAAACTTACTTACCTGAAAATCTTTCAATTTCAGTCTCCTTTAAATTATTTAATATTTTTTCCTTTCGATTTTTCGGGTTAATGACCTTCCCGGTTTTAAGGCAGTAGCCATAGCCTTCAGACAGGTATCCGATATTGACCCCGTCAGCAACAAGCCTCTCCCCTTCTTCAATCCTATTATAATTGGAGTATTTCAGCCTGTCTGCCCTGACCAGGGTAACATAGGCAGAACCTATTACATAAAAACTGTCTTCAGGGTATATTACTATGCCTGTGTCTTCTGCCAGACCAATGCCAAGCCTGGTTTTATGGGTGATTATATACTGAATCAGCCTGAATATTCTGTCCCTCTTCATAAAATGGGTATCTATAACTACATCCTTTATAAGCCCGAAACCCCTTGAATGCTTTATACTCCCTTTTATATAACCCTTCTCGTCCCCTGAAAACAAAATAGGGTCGCATGCCGCCGCTGCCCCTGCACTGGTTCCTGCAATAGTGGTCCCGTTTAAGTGTTTCTGTAAAATCGTCTTATAAAGCTTTGTAGGATAAATGATATTTACGAGCCTTTCCTGATCTCCCCCTGTAAAAAATACCAGGTCTGCATCTTCAATGGCCTTTATATATTTTGCTTCATCAGCCTCCCGGGAATCTCTGATATCCAGGACTTCAACTGATTCAGCGCCGAGGTCGGAGAATGCATAGATGTATTTTCTGCCAATATAAGCCGGGTCTGAGCTTGCAGTGGGTATTACAGCAACCCTGCCTTTTCCGCTTATTTGCAGTACAGTCTCAAGAACCCTTTTTCTATCCTTTTTGTCTTCGTTTCCGCCAATAAGAACAAGATAGCCTTTCTTCTGGTCCCTGTTCTGTTTTTTTAATCTTTTCCTGTCAAGAATAGATATAAGACTGCCTCCTTATGCATAGTATACACTTTCTATATCAGTATTTCGGCATAAAAATCAAGAAAATTATTTTTTTTGCAATAAAAGTGCCTTAATATTGACACTGGATGAGCAGTGTCATATATTAATCAGTATGATATTAAAAACTGCTTTTCTGGCATTTCTCCTGTTATTTACATTCTGCTGCCAATCCTCAAGAAACAGCATCTCATGTAAAAATCCGCCCCAGATAGATCCGCAATTTGACCCGGCATACCTTAAACTGCACCATAGCGGTGAATTGTCCAGAAGAGCTGAGCAATTATGGAAAATATACGGGGAATGCACTCTGTGTCCGAGGATGTGCAGGGTAAACCGCCTGAATCATGAAACAGGATTCTGCCAGGCTGATTCAGGCCTTTACATAGCATCCTACGGGCCTCATTTCGGCGAAGAGAAATCTCTTGTCGGAAGAAACGGTTCAGGCACAATCTTTTTCAGCAACTGTTCCCTCCGCTGTGTATTCTGCATTAACTGGGAGGTAAGCCATGAAGGACAGGGATACAGGATAAGCATGGAGGATCTGGCTGAAATCATGCTTAAACTCCAGAAAAGAGGATGTCATAATATCAACCTGGTCACCCCTGACCATTACCTGCCCCATATAATAGGGGCGGTTGACATGGCCGCGGAAAAGGGGCTCAGGCTTCCCCTGGTCTATAATACCTGCGGGTGGACAAATCAGGAGATATTGGGTTTGCTGGACGGTATTGTGGATATTTACCTTACAGATTTCAAGTACTTTGAATCCAAAATGGCATCAAAATACTCAGCAGGAGCAAATATTTACCCTGAATCCTGTAAAAAATCCCTTCTGGAGATGCACCGCCAGGTCGGTACGGCCATGCCCGGCCCTGACGGCATTATGTACAGGGGGCTGATGATAAGGCACCTTGTAATGCCCGGTAATGCTGGCGGGACAAAAGATATAATCACCTGGATTGCTGAAAACCTGCCCAAAGACAGCTACTTGAACATCATGTCCCAGTACAGGCCGATGTACAAAGCCTTTGACTATCCAGAGATAGCAAGAAGAATAATATCCAGGGAATATGATGAGGCTGTGGCACATGCAAAGGCAATGGGCCTGACAAGCCTGGACCTGCAGGGATACTGACCTTTCAGGCCGTAATATCCCTGTATATCAGCAGAATGTTATTACCTATTTTCTAAATTCAACCAGCTCATATATCCAGGTATCATTGGCTGCAGGAACCTTTGCGTACAGGGGGGGTAAAGGTACTTCAGTATTAATGGTGTGTATACTGTGCTGTCAGTCTAAGGACAGATACTGATGGACTAACTGATAGTAAATTCTTTACCCTTTAACGAGATTTCATCAGTCTATAGAGTCATCAACACCTATTATAAGGAAATTTCTTAAAGCCGGAAACTGCTGCAGCACAAATTAATGGAGTAATCCGCCTAAAATATCTGAAAGTGTGCATATACAGATGGCCTTACCTAAACCTACTGTCCTTTTCTTAATTTCCCGGGTAAGGATATTAACAGCCTGCAACCACACGCTACAAAATAAAAGAATAGATTTCATAGATCAAGGTAATTTATACAATAAGCATAACAAGCTAACGGTGATTTGCCCACAGGAATTCAGAAGCTTCCTGAGAACAGATTATAACAGGTCCTGCAGAAAATATAATAATCATAAAGAAGATTAGATACCTTGCCATAAGCACCTCCATTCTGATTCATATACATACATAGTTTACCAGAAATTTAAAGCACCCATTCAAGCCTTGTCTTGTATTCCTCTGTGACTGTGCCGGATGTTGAAATGCATTCAAGAATGTAAAAATAATTCCCCCTTTTAATTTTATCACTGCAGGTGTATAGATTGGGGCTTGAGGAGTTGCCCTGGCCAGGTATAATACCATTATTCAGCTTTACCGGGAAAAATGAGAAAAACGGGCTTATCTTGTCTGCCCTTAATCTGAAGAGATTATAACCAAGATTATCAGTCTCTGCGGTAGTCATCCACCTTATATCAGCCCTGCTTCCATAACCCTTCGCCTCAAAAAAAGCAAGCTCGACAGGAAGGGGTATTTCTATAAAGGCAAGATTATTCCCTATATTGATATCATTAGGTTCCAGGTCTGTAATAAATACAGTCAGGACATACATCCTCGGATCAAGTTCCGCGCCTGTATTCCATTCCATTATTATATCAGTATAGTCATCGGGCTGGATATCATAAAAGGGGATGGTTCCTATAAGACTCAGATCAGTATTGGGTTCCATGCTGTAATAGAATTCAGCATTACCCTGGGATATTGGCTCAGTTCCGTAATTGTATACCCTTGCCTTTATCTCCACAGTATCTCCGGGTTCAGGTAGTGCAGGATTATGGCTTATATCTGCGGGAACTACCGAAGCATCAGCACCAATTGTCCCGGAATCAAGCTTGGCAATAAAATAATTGCCAGTGCTGTGGGGCGGAACATATAGCTGTATGCAATCAGGATCATCCGGATCCCCGAAATATATGGTACCAGAAAATTTTCCTGAAATATATGAATTCCCATCATTATCTGCAGTGATATTATTTGTATCAGATGAGGATGAGTAGCTTGTTATTATATTTTTTACCCAGAAGAAATTGCCAAAAGGATCAAGCTTGGCAACATAATCACCACAAAGGCCCATTGGAACAAGAACAATTGTATTCAGGTGTCCCGGCTCACCAAAATATGCAATATTACAATACTTTCCTGCTATATATACATTATTTGCTGAATCTGTTGAAATACTTTTGGCACTATTTGTATCAACTCCGCCGGCCTGTTTTGCCCAGAGGAATTTTCCCTCAGCGTGTATTTTGGAAACAAATATATTGCTAATTCCCCAGGAAGTCAGGCTGATATTGCCAGATTCTCCAAAGAATATGGTATATCGAAAGGCTCCTGCAATATATGCATTTCCGGCCTGATCCGCTGTAATGTCCCTTGCATTGTTAAAACCATTCCCATAAGCTCCGCTTGCCCAGAGGAATTCTCCTTCCTGATCAAGCTTGGCAACAAAGATATCATTACTGTGATAACCATCCAGTGTAATAAGAGGCAGGCTGAACGGATCTCCAAAATATGCCTTGACTTGAAAGGTTCCTGTAATAAAGGTATTACCGAAGGGATCTGCAGCAATTCCTTCAAGAGAAAAATGATTATGACCATCAGAAAAGGTTCCAGTCTGATTTGCCCAGATGAAATTGCCAACATTGTCCATTTTTGCAATAAAGCCGTTTATCTGTCCGAGTATTAGTGCGTTTAGTTCAATAGTATCAGGATCCCCCGGTTCTCCAAAATAGACTGTATGGGAAAAATGGCCGGCAATATAGATTATTCCCTGAGAGTCTACAGAAATGCCTTTTCCATATTCATCGTATTGACTTCCAGCCTGTTTTACCCATAAAAAATCTCCATTCGGACCCATCTTTGCAATGAATATATCCCTATTTCCTAGGGAAGCAAATTCAAAAGGTCCAAAATTGACATTATTATAGATAAATCCGGTAATATAAATATTTCCGTATTCATCCAGGGCAATACCATATCCTTCACTATATCCAGTGCCAGCAGCTTGATTTACCCAGAGGAAATTCCCATCAGGATCAAGCTTGGCAAAGAATGCATCAGGTCCATTCTCAGATTCAATAATGATATTGTCAGGATTTCCAGGTATCCCAAAGGTAATCTCTCCATTGAAATAACCTGTTATAAATGTATTGCCATAATTATCAACGGTATTGTCATTTATCTGAATATAGTTTGAACCATATTCAGCTCCTGCCTGATTTGCCCACAGAAATTCAGGGGCCTCCTGGGAATAGATTATAACAGCTCCTGCAGAAAATACTATAATCATAAAGAAGATTAGATACCTTGCCATAATGCACCTCCATTCTGATTCATATATCATTATTATTTCCATTATATAACGAGTCAATAAATATTTTTTTATGAATGTAATTATACATGTTTATAGAATAATACTAATATATTATTAAAAAGTATAGACAAAAAAAAAAAAAATTAGTTAAACTTGTACGCATTGTGTAATTTACAGGAAAAGCCGTGCATTTTCCTGTTTATTATTACTAATTTTTTGGAGGTTTTATATGTTTTCTTCTATTAAAAGGCTCCTAACCGGAGTTTTTATTTTTAGTCTTTTCATTTTTTCTGTTTTTGGCCAGGTAAGCTCACAGGAAAGAGTGAGAATCAATGATTTCTCATTATTCTTTGATGATGAAAGGATAGTGCTTCGCGGGACATCTGAATATCATTATATAAGTGATCCCCGCATTTATGCCGAACTATTCCCCAATAATTTTGATATTCTTATAAATGGATCAGGAGGAGTAAGATCAAACTTCCTGAGATTGTGGATGGAGGGCTATTCTAATACAAGCGGAGCATGGAAGACCGGAGATCCCCCACATCCAACGTTTGGAACTGCCTCTTATTATGATTATGCATTAAGAGAGCAACAGCCCTTCAGGTGCACAAATTATCTTTATCCAAATGTTACCAGCGCAGATCAATATAATTATGATCTAACGCTCTGGCCGGATTATACATATCCTCATGGCGGCAGCCAGATACCAAAATATGAGGACAGGCTAATGGATATCCTGTTTAAGGCGAGGGAAAATGAAGTATTTGTCATGCTGACCCTCTTTGATGCATGCCTGAAAAAGGATGACAATTTATGGCAATATTCAGCATGGAATCCAGAGAGAAATTCTCAGAATCTTGGAGAATTCCTTCCAGATGATTCAAGTCCATATCCCGGGGATGTTTACTATGAATCAGATAAATGCTTTTATAATATCTGGGAATGGAAAGAGGAAAATGGAATGTCATATATCGAATTTAATAACGATAATCTGAATGAATTAGGAAAGAAGCAAAAAGAATATGTTCAGAGAATAGCGGAGAAAATACCTGTTTCTTACTGGAATGTTATATTTGAGATAGAGAATGAGCCTGCTCAGGTAATAGCCCATACCGGCCATGGTGATATAAATCTGTCTGCAAGGTGGGCATACCAGGTAGCTAAATGGATAAAAAGGGTGAGGCCTAATTCTCTTGTGGCATTTAATCCACATTTAGAGCCTTCCATTAGGAGGGCATTGTTTACCCTGGATCAGGGAGCAAACAGGATGATAGATATTGTTTCCATACATGCGTCATACAATGCCGGTAATAATGATCATTGGCAGCTTGATGATCCCGAAGGCTATCCAGACTATGCAGCATGGGAGAATACAGAGAAGGTTTATATCAAAGAAGCTCTGGATAGGATAAGGGAAGATAGTCTTGCACCCATTAGATCCAGGTTCTATATAATAGACAGTGACGGAGATTATTCCAATGTATATGATATTTATGCTGAACGGGTTAAGCAGATTGCAGGTATTGCTTCCATATTTGGGGCAGGGTATAATAATAAGTATCTTTTAGATGACTACAATAATCCATATCTTGATAGTACTGAACTGGAGCT
>CAYSKJ010000169.1:0-6684 GCA_964431655.1 uncultured bacterium
AGGAAGATTAAAATAAATGAAAGAGGATAAAATAGAAACAAGAATTAAAGAACTTCGAAGAATAATAAATTACCATAACAGCCTTTACTACCAGGATGACAGGCCGGAGATTAATGATTCTGAATATGATACCCTATTCAGGGAGCTGATACAGCTGGAAAGCTCCCATCCGCAATACGACTCTCCTGATTCACCCACAAAAAAAGTTGGGGGAGAACCTTCAGAATACTTTGCAAAGTTTCAGCACAGCCAGCCCATGCTGAGCCTTGATTCCGTATATGAGGAAAGTGAAATAGTCGGTTTTGATAACAGGATAAGTAAAATTATCGGCAGAGACCCGGATTATGTCTGTGAACCCAAGCTGGACGGACTTTCGGTAGAGGTGCAGTACAGGGATGGTATTTTTCATGCCGCTGCTACCCGTGGTGACGGATATATCGGGGAGGATGTTACTGCCAATGTCCGTACAATACGTAATCTGCCCCTTTCCATAGGTTCACAGGAAAGCATGGCTCCTTCTTTTATCAGTATCAGGGGTGAAGTTGTAATGCCCCTGTCAGCCTTTAAGGAACTGAATGAAACCCTTGAAAAATCAGGAAAGAATGGTTTTGCAAACTGCCGCAATGCCTCAGCAGGAAGCCTCCGGCTTCTGGATCCTTCTGTAACTGCCCAGAGGCCTCTTGTTGTATTTTTTTATGATATTCTCGAAATAAGCAGCAGCGGTAATCCTCAAAACCATTTAAACGAGCTTGAATTTTTAAAATATCTAGGGCTTCCTGTTGTTTTCAGCTACAGACACTGTATAGACCTAAACCAGGTTAAATCCTACAAGGATGAGATAGAAAAATTGAGAAACTCTCTGGATTACGACATAGACGGCTTTGTTATAAAAGTCAATTCCCTGGAACACAGGCATATTCTTGGTGGAAAGGAAAGAAGCCCCCGCTGGGCTATTGCGGTTAAGTTTTCACCTGGCCAGGCCACTACTATTATAAAGGATATAAAGTTTCAGGTTGGCAGGACAGGCATAATCACACCCGTAGCAGACCTTGAGCCTGTTGTAATAAAGGGCGCCAGAATAAGCAGGGTCAGCCTCCACAATTTTGACTATACAACCCAGAAGGATATAAGGAAAGATGATGCTGTCATTTTACAGAGGGCAGGTGATGTGATACCTGAGTTAGTCAGTGTCATTACTGCTCAAAGGAACGGCAGCCAGGTACCGCTTTCTCCCCCTTCCTCATGCCCGGTATGCGGCTCGCCGGTAAACCGTGAAGGTGCCTACCTGTACTGCACCGGCACCATTTCCTGCCCCTCCCAGGTCATCTACAGCATCAGTCACTTTGCATCCAAAAACGGCATGGATATTGAGTCACTGTCCTCAAAAACCATAGGAACCCTTTTTAATTACCGTTTAATCAAAGATATCTCGGATTTATACCAGCTTAAAAAAGAAGAGGTTGTCAAGCTTCCTCTTTTCGGTGAAAAGTCAGCCCAAAACCTCCTCAAAGCCATTGAAGAATCTAAAAACAGACCTCTCAATAGCTTTCTTTTTGCCCTGGGTATCAGGGGAGTGGGCCTTCATCTGAGCAATGTCCTGGCCAGGAGATATAAAACTGTTAAAGAAATAGAATCTCTGGATCCCGCGCAATTAAGCAGCATAAATGAAATAGGTCCCAAAATAAGCTGGAATATTCATCAGTTTTTCAGCAATGAAAGGAACCGGGACATACTAAGAAGACTGTTTGAGCTAGGAGTTAGCCCTGCACCTGCAAAAGAACCGGTTAACAGCTTTTTCAGCGGTAAGGCCTTCGTCCTTACCGGTTCCCTTGCTAAATTTACAAGGGCTGAAGCCCAGAATCTTATTACTGCAAGGGGTGGGATTATCCAGACAGGCATTTCCAGAAAAACCGACTTCCTGATCGCTGGCAGTGACCCCGGCTCCAAGCTGGAAAAAGCACAAAAACTCGGTATTAAAATCTTAAAGGAGCAAGATCTGGTATCTCTGCTGAAATCATAAACCCCCGTTCAGCTTCTTTATGATGATGACGGCTGACTTTCTGCTGGTTCCCTGAAGCATGTAGAAATTGCTGTCCGGAATTCCGGCCTCGAATATCAGCTCCATAACCTTTAACGCGGTTTTAATTTCTGAATCTTCTACCCTTAGTACCAGCAATTTATTATCCGTCAGGATTTCAAAAGAAGTCCCGAAATCCCTTGTAAATTCATTAAAGCTGAGCAAAACAGCGTTTTTTCGCCTGGAGAGGCGGGTTTTAATGCTGTCTATGGAGAGAAGAATGCTGGAAAAGGCTGATCTCACTTCCTCCTGATTAATATCATGGTAGACATTATTAATCAGGTACTGAAGCTGGTATCTTAGAATATTTTTCTTTATTATCCTGGCAGGGGCATGGCTTTTTTCAACAGCCTGTATTATATCCCCTGGATTTTCATAGATATAGCACGGCCTGGGGCAAAATCCGGAAGCAAAGCCATGGATTTTTACAGTCATGGCAATTCTTCCAGCTGAACTTTGTAGTTATCTATGCCCAAGGGGTTTTTGATTATTTTTTCTGCTTTCTCCTGGCTTAGCACTAAGTAATTTGCCCTTCCCTCGGTATAAACCTGGTCATTGACCCAGATGCCTGAGTACATGCTTACAATATTGTTTATTTTGCCTTTTATTTTTGCTTTTGCCCTGAATTTATCGCATACACCAAGGGGTTTTATAAATTTCATCTGCATATCTATTGTAATTCCCATGCTCTTTTCAAATACAAAAATAGCCCATGCCATAACCTCGTCGAGAATTGTAGACTGAATCCCTCCATGTATAATTCCGGGAAATCCAGTATAATCATCATTAAGGGATAAATCACAGTATATCCAGTTTTCTTCCACCATAAAACCTTTGATCCTGAGCCCATGGGGATTATCCCTTCCGCATGCAAAGCAGTGGTTGTTTTTATCCTCAAGCATAGGTGATAATACCTTAAATAGCTTTATTTTTCCATCCATAAAAGGGAGTAATTCCTTTTTTTTTTACTTTATAAGGATTTGAGTATAAATTGTCAATTATAAATTAGCGTTTATACTGGCAGAAAGGTCAGGTTTTATATGCCAAAAATAACAAAAGTATTTGTACTTATTATGTATTTTAGTCTTTACTGTACGGTTTTTATTTCAGGCAAACCCTACAAAGCAGATATAACCGTCAGGGACATTGATCTGACTGTTGAGGTGGTATTTACTGATGAGGACAGGGCCATGGGACTCATGGGAAGGAAAGATTTAGGCAGGTTCGAGGGAATGCTCTTTATTTTTGACACGGAGGAATACAGGAGCTTCTGGATGAAAAATATGATAATCAGCATTGATATTATATTTATTGACCGTTACGGATTCATTGTTGACATAAAAAAGGAATGTCCGCCGTGCCCCGGCGAAGACTGCCCGTCCTACAGCTCCCGGAAGCAGGCCATGTACGTCCTTGAAGTTGTATCAGGCTTCTCTGAAGAGCATGGCATAAGGATAGGGGACAGGGTGATCATGGAATGATGCCTGTCCCCTGTTTTATTATTTAGAAGTTATAACCGAACCCCAGGCAGATGAAGGTAAAATCCGATGAATATTCTCCGTCAGCTGACGGTACCTGGCGGGAAGTTGTTATTGTCCTTTCATCAGTGATAAAGTGCAGAAGGGCCAGGTCTACCTTCAGATTGCCAAACTGGTATCCTATACCTGTAGAAAGGGTTATCTTATCGGTATCAGGCACTCCGGGCTCCAGCCATTCATCAAGCACTGCAGCTTCTTCGTAAGCGATGCCTGCCCTGAGGGCAAGGGTATCATTAAGCTGGTATGCTCCGCCCAGTCTGTATGCCCAGTGGTTCTTCCAATACCGGTTAAGAACGACCTGCTGCGGGGTATCAGGGATTACCGGCTCATCCAGGTCCACTACTATCCTGTCCCATTTCTTCCAGTTCATCCAGTTTACATCAAGATTTATATTAAGCCTTGGAACAGGCTTGTAAAAGACTCCGAATCTAAGGGATGCAGGCAGGGTAAGCTCTGTACTTCCACCTATGGTCTTGTCCTCCAGGGGAAGAACTTCCGGATAATCTACAGCAAGGTCGACATCATCACTGTCAAAGGTTATCTGGCTGTCATAAACCAGACCGAACCGCAGGCATTCTGAAACCTCGTATAAAAGGCTTACATCCCAGCCGTAGCCATAACCTGAACCCTTCAGGCTGGTATTGATATCATACTCTCTTATGCCGTACCCTGTGTCAATTGCCTTGTTAAGCTCTATATCAAGCTTCGATGCTTTGAAACCCAGGCCTACGGAAAGGTTTTCTCCTACCATGAAACTGAAAGTGGGGTTTAAGGTAGGCGCCTGCAGGTCTACTTTCTGCACAAGGTATCTCTGGTTTCCCGATTCTCCGTAATCAAACTGCAGGCCAAAGACACTGTAGCCCGCAAGCCCGAAGGTCATATTATCCATGCCGAAATCGTAGGTGACACCAAGAAATGGTGCATAGGCAGGCCCGTCAGCACTATCCGTCACACTGCTGTCAAGCTTTGAATATTCAACCTTGAACAAAATCAGCGTATTGTTCATATACAGGTTGATCCCTTTCATTTTTGTTATGGCGGACGGGTTGAAATATAGTGCACTGGCATCATCAGCCTGGGCTGTAAAGGCCATTGCCATGCCTGAAGATGCAGCACCTGGGAATTCTGGTATCCAGAATCCTGCCCCGAATGCCTGGTTAGCGGAAAAAACCCCGATCACGAGAATAAGAAGGGGGAGAAGAAATCTTTTCATTACATAGCTCCTTTGTTTATATTAGTCCTAGTTCTTGCAGTTTCAACGCTCTGATCATCTCGATGGCCTCCCTTTTTTCCTCCTGGGTCTCTACTGACTTCATATAGTCAGCAAATACCTTGTAGACATCAGGATGCCTGTAAAAATTCATTGCATCAAAATTTTCAGGTACCTTTTTTGCAAGGTCAGTTATTATCTTGATTGCAGCCCTGTATTCCTCTTTTGCGAGTTCTCTTTTATTATCCTTCATGTAGTATCTCCCGAGCGAATGATGTACCTGGAACTGAACCCTCGGATTGATAGAGTATTTTACAATCTCTTTTGCCTTCTGTCGTGCATTCATTGCTTTTTCGGTATTATTCTTCCCGGACGGCCTTGTGTCAAAGAAATAGACCCTTGATATCTTTAGAAGGTATAGAGCCTCCATGCTGGGATTCTGAATATCTGCAAGCATGGTTTTAATAATTGCGAGATAACCGCTGGCTCCTTCCATGTCATTTTTTTGCAGAGAGTAGTCAACCAGCATGAAAAGCAGTTCAAACCTGTCCAGATTGCTCATTTCTTCATTGTATGCATATGATTCAAGCTCCTTTACATAAATGAAGTTTTTGCTTTTTGATGATAGTTTTTCAACAGTATGGGCAGTCAGCAGATATTTAAACATTATCTCATTGCTCAGCGGTTTCTTGCTCTGTATATCAGATACTGAATTGAGACATTCCCTGGCCCCGTCAAAATCCCCCAGATGTGTCAGCATCTGGCTGTAGGTCAACAGGCAGAAAAGCGCGTGATCATCCTCCTCTTCTGTTCTGCTTAGATCCAGCGCAGAATATAGGTCATCGTTAGCACTTTCATACTCTCCCATGAGCATGCATATTTCAGCCTTTCTCCTTAGGCAGTGGATAAGCTTCCCTTTGCTCTTGGTAGAAAGCTTGTTTGATACTGTAATATTGTTTTTTATGGTTTCAAGGGCGTATTTAAGCTTATCCTGAAGCTGGTAAAAATCAGCCGTCTGGTTCAGTATATCAAAAAGGAGTACATAATTATTCTCCATTGTTGCCAGAGATTCGGCTTTCTGCAGGTATTCAGGCACCAGCCGGGCTTTACCTGTTTTCATCAGGATAATCGCCACCGTCTGGCGTATCTGTGCCATATTTCCGTATTTTTTATTCTTCTCATATATTAGGTAGGCTTTATGGTAAAAGGAAAGGGCACTTTTGAAATCCTTTGCATTATTGCAGCAGTCTCCCATTCTTTCAATAACATCCGCCTGGAAAAGCACCTGCTTTTTCTTCCAGTAAATCAAATAGGCATATTTCAAAAGCTTAAGAGCTCTGCGGTAATCGCCTTTATGGACATAAGGTTCACAAAGGCTGATGAGAATACCTGCCAGTTCGCTTTCCTTCTCAGGAATCCTTACAACAGTTGCAATGCACAGCAGGTATGTCATGATAGCTTCTTCAAAATACTCATGCTTATTAATATGGTAGGCCAGATGATTCAATGACTGGTAAAGCTGAAGGGGCATAACCTTCTGGGAATTGCTGTTAAGCTTGGATATATGGGCAACTACGGACATATGAAGCTTTTTTTCCGGGATGTTTATGGCCTGCATTAAAGAGTCCAGGTCTTTATGATAATACTTTGAATCCCTGTAGAATTTCTCTATAGCTGAACTAACCATATTCCCATTTATCAGATAGATAATTTTTGATAACAAAAACATATACACATATTCCTTGGCAAATTAAATATCCATTATAAATTAACACTTTACGGGCTGTCAACAATAAACCAAATCATTGTCAAAACAAAATAGAAATGTCCCTTTTTTACCAAATTAGAAATGTCCCCTT
>CAYSKJ010000170.1:0-6683 GCA_964431655.1 uncultured bacterium
AGGAGATCCTGGGCATCTTTGATAAGGGTATTATAACAGGCCTGTTCAGTGCCATATACAGCAATGACTGCAGTGCTGTATATAGGATATTCTCTGGTTTGAAAAAAGAACCAACTGATTTTATGCTTCTATATGAGATGCTCATTGAGCATTACCATGTCTCTGTTGAGGAGCTGATAGCCACAGATAATGAAAACAGCGCTATCAGCCTGAACGATCTGCTCTTTGACATAAAGATACTCCTGGACATTGAAGGAAGCATGCAGAGAACATCATACAAAGCGATACTCCTGGAGACCACTGTCCTGCATATAATAAAAAAAGGAAGGCTCAAGGATATTCAGTATATAAAAAATATGTTGAGCGATATAGACAGCAGGGCAGAAATAATTAAAAGTGCAGACATTAAAACGGAAAGCATGTCATTGGTTGAGGATATAAGCAGGACAAAAGCAGAAGCTTTGCTGGAAGATACCGGGCCTGGCCCGGCCGGTCTTTTTAAAAAAGCCCTTGAAATGCTTGAAAAAACGGATTTCCTGTATTTTTCCATGATTTCAAACATACCCTCAGAGATATCCGGAGAGGAAATTTTATTTCTGCCGGGCGGGAATGAGAACTCTGCCTGCATGCTGCAGAAACCTGAGAAAATTCAGCTTTTTGAGGGTATTCTGGCCCAAATATATAAAAAGCCTATGAAAATCCGTTTCAAAAACACAGTTCAAAAAAAAAAGCCCGGAATCATGAATGAAGTTGACAGCCCCGATACCCTTAGGAAAGACCCTAAGATAAGGACATTGCTTGATATTTTTAAGGCAGATATTGAAAAAATAGATTAAGGAGGACAGTTATGAAGAATATTGGGAAAATGCTCAAAAATGCACAGAAAATGCAGAAAGAAATGTCCAAAATGCAGGATGAAGCCGGCGAAAAGACTTATACCGCGCAGTCCGGAGGCGGAATGGTAAAGGCAGTCGTTAACGGTAAATATGAGATTGTATCCCTGGAGATTGAGAAAGAGATTGTTGACAAAGAGGACGTGGAGATGCTCCAGGACCTGATCATTGCTGCTGTTAACGAGGCACTGAAGCTTGTCGGTGAGGAGATGAGCCAGGGGCTGTCTAAAATGACGGAATCCCTGGGGATAAACCTTTCAGATTTCGGGCTGTAGAAATTGCTTAAAGCAACCCTTGAAAACCTGAAGCACTATTTAAAGATGATTCCCGGGGTTGGAGAGCGGACAGCCCAGAGGATGATTTACTTCTTTCTTGAAAAGGACAAAGGGTATATATCGGACCTTTCCCTGGCCCTGCAGGACCTGAAAGAAAAAATAGGATTCTGTGAAAAATGCTTCAATTATTCTGTGGGAGATTTATGCGATATATGCAGCGACAGCCGGAGGGACAGCTCAATTATATGCGTGGTATCCAAACCTCAGGATATAATCAAGATAGAGGAATCAGGAGAATACCAGGGCTTATACCATTGCCTATGCGGAGTCATCTCCCCCATACAGGGCATCGGGCCTGATGATATCAAGCTTAGACAGCTCATGTCGAGGCTTGACGGTAATGTCAAAGAGATCATACTGGCCCTGAATTCAGATTATGAGGGAGAAAGTACCGCTTTTTACATCGGCAGAATCATATCAAAGCACAAGGTCAGCGTTACCAGGCTTGCAACGGGCCTTCCCATAGGCAGTATAATAGAATACATTGATCCCAATACATTAAAAAATGCTTTAAAAGACAGAAGAACTATGTTTTAATAATTTTATCTTTACTTATTGGTACAAATAAAATATGATGTATATATGTGATAAGACTAAATGGATTAAAAATTATGATTGGACCAGGCGTCCCATGTTTTTCGGTCCGATGATCAAAGGAGAATTTTATGGCTTTTGCAGACCTTATTTTATATGAAGAAGAATATGGAGAGATTAATAAGGCTATTGAAAAGCTCTATAATCTCTGTAATGCAAAAGTAGTATTTTTAGTAGATAAAAACGGCCAGCTTATCGCTGCTCATGGGGATACGGAGGAACTTGACACCACATCCCTTGCTTCCCTGACCGCGGGCAATATTGCAGCTACCGGCGGATTGGCCAAGCTGATCGGAGAAAAGGAGTTTTCCATACTATTCCATGAGGGTGAAAATGACCACATCCATATATCCATTGTAGGGCAGAGGGTTATTCTGGTTGTGATATTCAATGATAAAAGCGCTCTGGGCCTGGTCAGGCTCAGGGTAAAACAGGCAAGCGACGATCTTGTAAGAATTTTCAACCGGATTGAGCAGAAAGTCCAGAACAATGCCGGCATGATAGACACCATCAGCTCTCCTTTCGCTGAGATAACAGATGATGACATTGATAATCTATTTACGGAATAGGAGAATCTGATGTCTTTCATTAACTATTCCTCAAGAGAAATTAACTGCAAGATCGTTTATTACGGACCCGGGCTTTGCGGGAAGACAACCAACCTCAATTTCATCTATGAAAAAACAGAATCTCCCAGAAAAGGCAAGATGATATCCCTGGCCACTGAAACAGACAGGACACTCTTTTTTGATTTTTTACCCCTGGAGCTTGGATATATAAAGGGTTTCAGGACCCGGTTCCATCTTTATACAGTTCCAGGCCAGGTTTTCTATGATGCATCAAGAAAACTTATATTGAAAGGAGTGGACGGCATAATTTTCGTTGCTGACTCTCAGGAAGAGAGGTTTGATGCAAATGTTGAGAGCATGAACAACCTTACCAGCAATCTGAAGGAACATGGATATGACATTACCAGGGTTCCCCTTGTGCTGCAGTATAATAAAAGGGACCTGGAGAATGTTACGCCTGTTACAATACTCAACAAAGCCATCAACCGCTATAACTGGGATTATGTTGAGGCTGTAGCCACTGTCGGCAAAGGGGTATTTGACAGCCTTAAGCATATTGCAAAACTGGTAATAAACGAGTTAAAAAAAAACAGCTGATATCCCTCTGAAAATATTCCCGCCCGTACAAAATTTTAATGCGGCTGCAGAAATCCTAAAAAGCTTTATTTTTTCCTGGTTCTGTTTTATAATCCTATAATAAAAAAGCGGAATTATTGTATTATGAGTAATGTCAGAATTATTGACTATCATATCAGTTCTTTTTTCGAGAGGATTGAAAATATCCTGCAGAACCGGGTAATAAAAAATGACAGCTCTGATCTGCCAATGCTTTACATACAGAACAGCTTTCTTCTTAAAAGGGAATTCTACTCTGATATTCCAGGTATAAGCTGGCTGGATCTTTTGTTGTTTGAATTAAAAGAAGCATTATATACAAGGAATTATGACAGGATGTCCGGCATACTCGAACAGCTGGAAAAGGAAAAAGAGCTTAACCGGACAATCCAGGTATTTGTTTTCTGCATTCAGATGCTTCTCATTGCCTACAGGGGTGAATCGGAACTCGTTGAAAGATCGGTTGATGAATACGTGGGAAAATATCAAAAACAGTTCCATGAAAGGATGAGGCTATATATTTACTGCTTTATTCTATCATTCTATCCCAACCTGCCCTTTAAAACCATGGAAAGTATTAACCCGGGCGGTGAAATGGACCGGGATCTGAAAAACAGGATAATTAAATCTTCCATTCTTGCAGAGATAAATAACAGCATGAAAAGATATGACAAATCCTACCTGTACCTCTCCAAAGCCTTAAAGGAATGTATTGAGGGCAATGACCTTATTAATTATTTCCAGATATATGAGCAGAAATTCTTCTATGAATGCATAAGGGGAGATATATCCAGAGTTTTCCAACCCCTGGACCAGATTATCGGCCTGGAAGGAGACAATCCGGCTTTTTCTGCAATATATGACTTTTACAGACTGCTGTTCAATTATATTATAAATTTCAATTTCGAGCGGGACAAAGCCTCGGAGATACTCTCCAGGCTTGGAGAATGCAGGCTCTATACCTATGTTCACAGGCTTTGTGTTCTGATGCTTGCCAACAGGTGCAGAGCCGGAGAAATCTATGAGAGATACCCTACGGGCAGGGTATTTTGCGACATAGAATACCTGGAGAAATCTTTCTCAGATGACCTGCAGCCCCTCCCATTTTATATCTGCGGTGAATTCATGCCCATCCTCTATTTTCAGAGGATCTGCAACGGGCTGTTGAGCTCCCTGCCCCCGAAGGTGCATATGGGAGGCAATCTTAATGCGGAGGCTGTTTCGGTTGACCATTACAGTGTCTACCAGGCTTACAGAGATTTGTATGATATGCTGGATGCAAAGAACAGGCATAATTATGAAAAGATACTGCTACCTCTGGAAAATATGAGTCAGCATGCAGGCAAAAGCAGGATATTAGAAAAACTCCTCGATGATATTTCCCATTACCTCCTTGTATCCAGCCTTGCTACTAATAAAACCCTGCTGAGTATCATCCGGGACCTTGATGATAATGAAAAGAAATTAATTTACAAACGATTAAGCCGGGACCTGACTGAAGGCGAAGCTTTCTCCCTTATCGGCAGTTGCAGGGCTGAGGAAGAAGATCCCGGGGGTGTGGGCGCAAGCCTTCCTGAAGATTATGAAGGCAATGATCTGGAAGAATGCGAGGAACTGAAGGCTCTTATTGGAAAATCAAGGCATATTGCGGAGATAAAAAAGAAAATCATTAAATTTTCAGCCTTCTCCTTTCCTGTGCTCATTACAGGCGAGAGCGGGACAGGGAAGGAGCTTGTTGCAAGGGCGATACATACCCTATCCAGAAGAGAGGGAATGTTTATATCCATTAACTGCAGCGCTATCCCCGAAAGCCTTTTTGAAAGCGAGCTCTTCGGATACAGAAAGGGGGCTTTTTCCGGTGCTTCCTTCGACAAGAAGGGCCTTATTGAAAGCGCAGACCGGGGGACGCTTTTCCTTGATGAGATCGGAGACCTGCCATATACCCTTCAGGCTAAACTATTGAGGTTCCTGCAGGAGGGAGAAATCCTGAGTCTTGGCGGTAACAGGAATAAACAGCTGGACGTGCGGGTCATAGCAGCCACTAATATTGATATAGAGGAAGAGATCAGAAAGAGGAATTTCAGGAATGACCTCTATCAGAGGCTGAATGTTCTTTCAATATTCATCAGGCCTTTGAGGGAAAGGAAGGGCGATATTAAGCATCTTATCCATCACTTTGTCGGTAAATACCGGGATGAGTTTCAGATTGCCGGTATTGACAATATTAATGAGATAGAGGATGTATTTGAAAACTATGACTGGAGGGGCAATATAAGGGAGCTTGAAAATGAAATAATACGGATATTTGCACAGCTGGGGAGTGAGAAGCACATAAAAAAAGAATATATCTCCAGGAAAATACTGGAAAAGAGCGGAAATCCCCAAAAAACAACAGCTAAAGAACCTCCCGATGATTATAAAAAGCCCGCAGAGAGGGATATTATTAAAACATGGCAGGCCTTCGGGGGTAATTATGCAAAGACAGCCAGGGAGCTGTCCATATCAAGGCAGTGGGTGCACAAGGTTATAAAAAAATATAAGGCTCAATGAACGGCAGCATAATACTGATAATTATTCTTGTTTTATTTTCAGGTTTTTTCAGCTCCTGTGAATCGGCCTTTTTTTCCATAAACCCAAACAGGGTGAAAAGCCGGGGGAAAACCAGGACTGCTGATTATATAATCAGGCTTTTATCAGAGAAGGAGAGACTTCTTTCCACCATTCTCATAGGCAATCTAATAGTCAATATATTCTATTTCAGCTTCACCTCCGATATAGTTGTCCAGGTAGCCAGGGATAATGCTGTATTAGGCTCCCTGTCAGCTCTGGGATTTTTTGCAGTTCTGCTTATTTTCGGTGAGATACTCCCAAAGACAATTGCTGTAAACATACCAGTAAAGGTTGCTTCTTTCGGTTCCCATGTAATAATCTGGTTTTTCAGGATTTTTTACCCGGCCAATATACTATTAAGGTATGCCCTTATAAAAACCAGGAGACTTACTGACAGAATCTTAAGCGGTAGAGAGGCTGTTCTGGAAAATGAGCTGGACTATATAGTGGATTTTACCCACAAGGGAGGTTCCATAAATATAAAAGAAAAGCATATGCTTTTCGGGGGCGCGGATTTTGACCAGCTAAGGGTGAAAACCTTCATGACACCGAGGATGAAAATATCGGCATGCGATATAGGGGCGGATAAAGAAGAATTTATAAGGATATTTAAGAGCGGAATGCATTCCAATGTCATTGTCTTTCAGGGGAATATAGAAAATACGCTGGGCTATGTAAACACAAAGGATATATTCCTGGCAGAAAAATATGACCTTAAAGCCGGCCTGAAAAGGCTTCTCTTCATCCCGGAGCTCACACCCTTGCGCAAGGCATACAGCCTGTTTTCCAGGTACGGCCTTAAAATAGCCGGGGTTGTAAATGAATATGGGGGACTGCAGGGAATACTGACCAATGAGGATATTGTTGAGGCGATTACAGGGGATATTGATGATGAATTCAGGAATAAAATCCTGCCTTTTGAAAAAATATCCGATAAGAAGTATACTGTAAGCGGCGACATGGTTCTGAGGTCCTGGGCCATTCATTTTCCAGGCCTTCCTGGCAGTGAGGGTTCTGATACCCTGGCCGGATACCTGGAAATGGCTTTTGGCTGTATTCCGAAAAAA
>CAYSKJ010000171.1:0-6671 GCA_964431655.1 uncultured bacterium
AGCAGTATTTCCCTTCCGCCGAGGTTCTCAAGGTGTTGATATATATTATCCTCCGCGGTAACAGGTAACCCGTTGATACTCAAAATATAATCCCCCTCTTTTATTTCAGAAAAAATGCTGAGGGGCGAGAATACCTTCCTGTAAAAAATATCACCGTCAAGTATCCTTTTTATCCGGTATAGTCCGTTACTAACCTCAATATCTGCTCCAATGAGACCAGTTGATACATTCTCATATCTCATGCCGGTATCCCCCCCGAAAATATAGGTATGCCCTGTAGCTAATTCACCGATAAGCTCTCCTATGAGAAAATTAAGCTCATTCCTGGTGGATATTCTGGGAAGAAGTTCCCTGTAGCTGGAAGCTATGGCATCCCAGTCAATACCGGCAAGGTCTTCTGCCCAGTAAAGCAGTTTTTGAAGCCTTACGGCTTCATTAAATATCTGCATCCATTCCTGCTGAGGATTAACTGCCAGATTAATATTGGATATATCAACAAATTCATCCCTGAACCTTTTTGAAAACTGGCTCATGCCTCCCATCAAGTCCCCGAACCCATCCATATGATCAGACCCGCCAAAGGATGGAAAATCAAGGCTTACAACCTTGTACATACCGTTAACCCTGTATATCATCTTATCTTTTTTCGCTGAGATATGGTACCCTGATACCCCTTTGGCAAACTCCTTATGCTCCCTTTCTTTCAGGTCAAAGGATATAATCTTGTAGCTGTATCGGCCAAAGTCCATGAAATCCCGGTCCGGATTCATTTTATAATCTTCTCCTGAAAGAAAAAAGACTTTATCCTTAACCGCCGTCAGTCCGTGGTAATTTCCAGCCGGGACAGGAAGTTCGAAAATCCTGTTCCTGATGCCTTCGGCATCAAATTTTACCTGTACCTTTGTCTCGGGTTTTGAGGATTTTTCCTTATCAAATTCAAAAGACTTGTCCCCTTTTGCAAAACCTGGCATCTTTCCGAAAAACGACTGTTCTTCCTGTTCTTCCGGTTCCAGCGGAAGCAGGGGGTTTTTTTCACCCTTGTTTAAGAGCACCATATATGGTTTTTCCATCTCTGTCATTATAGTCTGGAAATCAAGGTTTCCTATCGTTGGGCTGAACTGCCTTGCAGACAGAAAATAGAGATACCTTCCCTCAGGATCCCAGTCTGGACTGTGGTCATTTGTTGTTGAATCGGTTATCCTGTAGACCTGTTTATCCTCAATGCTGTAGAGGAATATGGAGCTGAAGGTGTTCTCCTCTGTTTTTGAATAGGAAATATACCGGCTGTCAGGAGACCAGCTGTATTCCCTTATCTCCGATAGGGGTGACCGGTCAACGAGGGAGAGTCTGCCGGCTTTAATATCATAAAGGTAAAGGGCATATTTTTCATCCGCGAAGATAATCTTTGAATCATCAGGAGACCACAGGGGAGCGTAATGCCAGCCGGAAAGGTCTTTTATCAGAACTTTCCTTTCAGCGTTGTCCCGGATGTCTGAATAATATAGAAGCTCATTTCCTGTTTCATCAGAAAAGTAAGCGATTTTCTTACCGTCATTACTGAATTCAGGCGACTTAATCCTGAAAGAGGAATCCTGAATAATAGCTTTGGTTCTCCCTTCCTTCACGGGAACCAGGAAAAGATTGCCTCTTGCCTCAAAGCATGCAGTTTTTGAATCCGGTGAAAGCCTGAAATCCCCGATCCACCTGTCAGCATTTACATACCTCGTAATTCCGCTCATGTTCTCGGCAGGAATTTCAATATCAACCTTCCAGGATTTATCTTTACCTATATCATAGATGTATATATCCCCTGCCATCTGAAAAACTATCTTTCCATTACCTAAAGAAGGGAAATTTATATCAAAATCAGTATAAAAGGTATGCTGTCTGAGATCTTCTCCTTCAAGACTCATAGAATAGATATTATTCCTTCCTTTCCTGTCTGAAATGAAATATATCCTGTCCATGTATACCATCGGGAATGCATCATTGCCCCTGAAGTTTGTCAGCTTCCTGAAATCCATTTTGCTTAACCTTCCTGCCCATATGTCCATATTAGTGCCCCCCTTATACCTCTTCCATGTTCTGAATTCCCTCGATGTAGTATTGAAAGCAGCAAAGTCCTCGTCCTCAGAAAAGGATATCAGGGATGCAGCACCTATATTGATAAGCTCAGGGTAGCCCCCGTCAATAGACACTCGGAAGATATTGCTCTCGTAATTGGCTTCCTGCCTTGATGAACGGAAAAGAACATGCCGGCTGTCCTGTGTCCATCCCAGAACCTGGTCGGAGGAGGGGTGAAAGGTCAGCTTTTTGGGTATTCCTCCGTTAACAGGCATGGCGAAAACATTCATATTCCCGTCAACCATTGCAGAATAGGCTATATATTCACCGGAAGGACTGATCTTTACCATCGCCCTTGATACAGGGTTGGCAGTGATTCTTTTTGCCATTCCTCCTTCCTCGCTGACAGTCCAGAGATTGTCCTGGGTATTGAATGCGATAATACCGTTTTTGATATCAGGATAGCTGTAATAACCGATATAGCCTTCAGAAACAAGGCTGAAACACAGATAAAGCAGAGAACTCATAGCAAGAGTCTTTAAGATATTCTTCACTGGCATACCTCCAAAAATTTATATAGATTTCAATACGCCTCAGGCCTGTGATTTGTTTATTTTATTTTGAAGGCTGAAGTCCTGCAGGCTTTATTATAGTAATCAGGAGATACTTTTATAGGCTGTTCTGACATTCTCTATGTATTCTTCAGGTCTGTATTTTTCCTTTGATACTATCAGACAGCCTGTTGAGAGATCATGGCAGAGGGTTTTATTACGGATAAGCTCAGATATTGCCCCTGCAATGCTTTCCGGATCCGGGCTGCATAACAGGGCGGTATTATCGTCAAGCACCTGGGTATGGCTGTAGATATTGGTTGCAATTATGGGTTTTCCGGCTCGGATATACCCGTAAAGCTTCAGGGGGGTATTTGTACCCCTGATCCTGGTGGTAATAAGAATATCAGCGATGTCTACGAAGGGTTTGAGCTGGCCGGGATATACCGGAGGGATAAACAGAACCCGATTTTTATCCCTTGCATATCTGCTGTAATGTTTTATCTGGTCATCCCTGCCTCCGATAAGTATGAGATAGAGATCCCTGTTTTTTTCTGCTGCAATATTGAATGATTCAATAAGAAGGTCTATCCCCTGGTACTTTTCCATTGTCCCGTAATAGAGAACAATAAGTCTGTCTTTAAGCAAAGGTCTGTATTTTTCCACTTCGGCCGGGTCATCATCGAATATCAGGGAATTGTCAAAGATATTTTCTATATTTACAATATCAGCCTTACCCCCTATTGAAACAGCAGTATCATAAAGATCGCGGCAGATGGTAATAACTGACCTGGAATTAATAATTACAAGCTTCTCCAGGGCATTGAATATGCTCCGGATTATGAAGCAGTTCATAAACCCGAAATTATGAAGCTGCTGAGGCAGGCTTGAATGCATGTCATAGACGTGGGGCACCCTGAATAACCTGCATAGCAGAACGCACCAGAATGAAGCCTCTTCGTGGGAATGGACAGCATCATACCTTTTTTTCAGCATAAATGACAGGGTTTTGTAAAAAAGAAAAATATCAAGAAATATTTTGCCAAAGGAGGGTCCCACCCTGATTTTTTTGAAAAAGGGTATTTTGGGAATCCGGTAGAATTTAAGGTTTTTTATATTAACATCCCTTCCTATGTGGTAGGTCAGCAGGTCCACACTGTGACCAAGCTCAGAGAGGGCTTTGGCTCTGTATATTACAGAAAAAGGCGTCCCCCTCGGTTCAAATACAGGTTCGGGAGCTACCATCAGTATCTTCATCTCTGTTCTTATTCCTGGCAAAATGCTAAATTTATTGACAAAATATAGTTAATACATAAAAGGATCATTTATGAAAGAAAAAAAACACTGGCAACTTGAGTTATCTGCACTTTCCCTCAAGAAGAATAAAAAACTGAAGGCGCTTATAAAGCTCCTGAGGAATGAAAAACCGGGTAAGGCACTGGAAATAGGATGCGATAAAGGTGTAATAAGTTATTATTTAAGGAAAATATTCCCTTTTTCATGGATGAGCTGTGATCCCGATATAGAAAATATAAACTCCACTCTGGAGCTGGTCAAAAAGGATGCCCTGCAGATGCATGGGGAAAGAATACCCTTTGAAAACAACGCGTTTGATCTGGTATTATGCATTGACCTCATTGAGCACCTGGAGGATGACGATGCCCTGCTAAAAGAAATCAAAAGAGTACTGAGAGATGAAGGTAAGCTCTTTATATCCGTCCCTCATGTCCATCCGCTTTTATTTGTCAATTATCTGGCAAAAATCCTTGGAATAACCAAAGAACACTACAATCATAAAAGGGATGGTTATTCCAGCAGGATGCTTATAGAGAAACTTGAGAAAAACGGCTTCAGGGCCGGAAGAAAAAATACAGTCATCGGCTTTTTTACGGAGCTTATTGAGTTCACACTGAACTTCATCTATTCAAAGTTTTTTAATAAAAACCCGGAGAATTCGCCTTCCAAAGGCAGAATAAATCCAGGCAGCGAAAAGGAATTTAAAAAGCAGGAGAAAAAACTTAAAATACTCAGAATGATTTATCCTTTAATGTATCTTTTCTCCCTTCTTGATATGCTCCTTTTTTTTCTTCCCGGTTACATACTGATTCTGCAGGCAGAAAAGGAAGATAAATCATGATATTTATAACTGGTGTCTCTGGATTTATAGGGCAAAACCTCGCCAGTTACATGGTCTGCAATGGCTTTGATGTATCGGGCCTGGTTCGGGAAACCAGCAGAAAAGAACACCTTGATTCAAGGATAAAGCTTTTTACCGGTGATATAAGGCATGAGAGCACCCTTTTTGAGACCAGCCTCGCCGGGGTTAAGTGCTTCGTGCACTGCGCAAGCATAATCAACCCTCCCGACCAGAAAGAATCAACCATTAAAGATGCAAATATCAAAGGGACGGTAAATGTCCTTAACTGGATCAGGAAAAGCGCAAAAACCCTTGATAAATTCATCTACATAAGCAGTGTAGGAGCAATGGGAAGGATTGAAAACCCGCCTGTTAATGAAAGTTACCTTGGGAAAACCATCAATTCCTATCAGCTGTCCAAAAAAGAAAGTGAATTTATTGTCCGGGAATTCTGCCAAGCCAATGGCATTAATTATATAATAATAAGGCCCTCCTGGGTATATGGCCCCGGGGACAGAAGAGTATTCAAGTTCATCCGTGCAATATCAAAGAAAAGAATGCTAAGGGTAGGCAACTGTCAGACACTTATTCATCCACTGCATGTGGATGATCTGGCAAACGGGCTTTTATCCGCAATAAAATCGGATATAAGCAATGAAACTTTTATACTGGCAGGACCCGAGACCTGTACTGTAGATGAAACCATAAACACCATATCGGAGCTGGTGGACACAAAGGTTCCAAAAATCAGGTTTCCTTACCCGCTGATGTATTTAATTGCACTTTTTTCCGAGATTATATTCCCCTTATTCAGAATCGAACCTCCCATATTCAGGCGAAGGCTTGATTTTTTCAGAGAAAACCAGGGTTTTGACATTCAAAAGGCCAGGAGGCTTTTGGGATACATGCCTTTGATAAAACTGAAAGAGGGAATGGAAACCACCATTACGTGGTACAGGGATAAAGGCTGGCTGTAGCCGCGGGGTCTATTTTATCTTTATCAGATCCGGGGCAATGATATCTGCCTGGTCAGACTTAATAAACTCCATATTATTAAAATTTTTTTCTAATCCTGGAGTGTAAAAATACCTGTTAAAATTGCTTTTGGCAGTTCTGAGAAGAAGGATACTTTTATATCTTTTTATACGGGAACTTCCTATTGCCTTTTTTATCAGCCTGCTTTTTGCAATCAGGTTAAAAACTTCACCAGTTATTATCAGTTCGGGGTTGATAGACCTTAGATATTCCTTGAAAAACGGCTCCTGGAAAGGATTCCTGACAATTCGCGTTTGATTAAGAATCTTTTGAAATATGCTAAGATCAGCATTTTCAAGGATATAATCCCTCACTAACAGCTTTTTTTCCTCCCTGGTGGCACGGGGGTAATTTTTTTCAACATAGCCGGCAATTTCACTGCTGTAACTGCCGATCTCTTGAAAGGAACAGGGGTAAAACCTGCAATATACATTGACCGGCAGGCTGCTGAAATGAGCAGAATCCATTTCCAGCTCGAGATCCCGGCCTTTATTATAGAACTCTCCCAGCTGTTCAAGATATTTTTTATGCCTTATGTCAGGAATAATGATTTTTAGCCTGATTCTCTCAAAAGGCATCATAAAACAGCATAACAGGCTCTCAAGACAGTCATTGCAGAGACTTACCTGGTTAATTCCCCGGGTAACCAGTTCCAAAGCCCTTATCATCAGCCTAGAAAGCTCATAAGAAAGCTCTTCATCCTCAATCTGTTTTTTATAATGGATATCACTGTCAAAAAGGTATTTCTTTTTTTCCACTTTTTGCAATAGCCTGCTGTAGGTGATAATTGTTCCCGGCTTAAGGCAATATATGCCTTCAAACAGGGTATCAGAATCAACGAGGTTTCCAAAAACAGCAGTTTCAGCATAATTGTTTTCAGAGAT
>CAYSKJ010000172.1:0-6656 GCA_964431655.1 uncultured bacterium
TCCTCATACCGGGAATCAGTATAATATGTAAAGCTGGTATAAAAGGGCCCCTTTACCGCTATATCTACAAATAACCGCCCCATCTCCTTTCCTTTTGCTAGTTCCACTGGAAAACAACGGCCGGAAAGACCAGCAGAATCATACCAGCCAGGGTAAGCATTAATACCAGGGGAAAGATAAATCTGAACCACTTATCATAGGGTATCTTTGCAATCTGCAGGACTCCCATGAGAACTGCGCTGGTCGGTATAATCATGTTTGTTATGCCGTCCCCCAGCTGAAAAGCCAGAACAGCTGTCTGGCGCGTAAAACCGAGGGCATCGCTTAAAGGAGCCATTATGGGCATGGTCAGGGCAGCCTGTCCGGAGCCGGATGGGATAAAGAAATTAATGCAGGTCTGAAGCAAAAACATGACCTGGACACTGAATACGGAATGGAAACTTCCCCCCGCCAGCGCAGCATAGTACAGGATGGTGTCAATTATCCTTCCTTGCTCTGCAATGATCAGGATACTTCTTGCAAAACCAATTATAACCGCAGGAAGGGCCATATCCCTGACGCCCCTGGAAAAAGCCTCAACAGTCCTGGCTGCGGAGAACCTGCATATCAGGGCTGATAAAAGCCCTAAAGCAAGAAAAAGCGCGCTTATCTCCTCAATATACCAGCCGGACATTCCCGGTATAATATAGTCTTTGCCCTGCACCCCCATCAAAAGGGCAATTATAGAAAGTATAAGCAATAAAATCACAAGTTTCCTCCTGCCTGTAAATCTCATATCTTCTTCCTTTACCCCGCTTAGTTCTCCTGCATAATGTATTTTCCCGGTAAGGCTTTTTTCCGGGTTCTTTTCCACCTTTAATGCATACCTGATCACATATGCAATTCCTATGGATGTAAGAACAAGCCAGACAATCAGCCTGTAGCCCTGTCCGCTGAAAAGCCCTATACCTGCTATGCCCTGGGCTATTCCTACTGTGAAGGGGTTCAGAAATGCCCCGGCAAATCCAAGGCCTGCTCCGACAAAAGCAATGGATACACCGACTATGGGGTCATAATCAAGGGATACGGCCAGGGGAATGGTAATCATGATAAAAACCAGGGTTTCCTCTGACATCCCGAAGGTAGCGCCCCCTATGGAAAATAAAAGCATCGAGACTGGAATTATAAACCTCTTAAGACCGGGATTTTTCCTGGTTAGGCTTATTATATTGAAAATAGAGGCATTGATAGCTCCCGTTGCATTAATTATGGAAAAAACGCCGCCGACAATAAATACAAAGGCAATTATCTCTCCAGCAGTTATAAAACCCTTTATGGGAGCTGAAAATATCTCCAGCAGCTGAGGTTTTGGCTCCACCCTCCTGTAGGAACCCGGCACTATCAGCTCTCTGCCCTCCTTTTCAATCCTTTCAAATTCCCCGGCAGGTATTATCCACGTAAGGATTGTAAAAACAAACATCAATACGAATATTATTGTAAGGGTATCAGGAAAGTTGTGCTTTTTCATAAAACATACACCTGTCTCATTTTGCTACTCCTTATTTTTATCTCATTCCAGTTCTTCAATGGCCTTTCTGATCTCCAGGGTTTTTTTATCCTCTTTGCCGTAAAAGCTGATGGACATATCAAGGGCTGCATGCAAATTCTCCCGGCCATTATCTTTCCTGCCCAGTTTTATGCATATCCTGCCTATATTGCAGTATATTGCAATGAGATCTTTTTTCCCGCCTCCCCTTTTATTTTCATATTCTTTAAGTAACTGGTAGTAATGCAGTGATTTCTCATAACTTCCCATATGAAAGAGCGTATCCGCAAGGTTATAATATAAGGTAAAGACCTCATAATGGTCCTTGCCAAATACCTTCATCCTTATTTGCAGAGCCTTTTCGTGATAGGACAATGCCTTTTCATAATCGCCGAGATTGCTGTAGATATAACCGAGGTGATTATAGGAGGTCGCTATGTACGGGTGTTCTTCCCCGTAGTATTTAAGCCATATCTCCATTGCCCTGGTTATGTAATAAAGGGCTTTTTCATTCTTTTTGGTCCGTATATAAATGCCTCCTATATTGTGGTATGAGTTTGCAATATCAGGATGGTCATAATCATAGAAGACCTTCCTTATCTCTATGCTCTCCCTGTAATATCTCAAAGCATCATCATATTTCTCCATCTTTTCATATATCATTCCTATATTGTGGTATTCGGTAGCCACGCTCAAGTGCCTTTTCCCGAAAATGTCCAGAATAATATCCATGCTCAGGTTATAATAATATATGGCCTTTTCATACAAGTTCATCTTGCTGTATATCAGGCCGATATTATTATATCCCACAGAAACATCCGGGCTCTTGATTCCGAGTATATGGATCTTTATCTCCAGGGATTTTTCCACAAATTCCAGGGCATTTTCAAATTCTCCCTTATACCAGTAGATAACACCAATATCATTATAAAGCTCAGCGGTGGTAATGCTGTCCCCACCCTCCAATCTAAGCTGGATATCCAGCGCTCTTTTAAATCCCTCCAGTGCCCGGCTGTATTCTCCCTTTGCGTGGAATACCGCTGCCAGCTGGGTAAGGCTTTCGATAGTCCTGCTGTTTTCATAACCGAAGGCCTGCAACATGTGCTTAAGGCTTAACTCCGCAAATTCAGCAGCCCTGGTATAATCAGCCAGCATATAGTGATTTACGCTGCAGAGAAGATACATCTTTCCAGACAGGATGTCCCCTGAAACAGCAGGCCGTATAGTTTCCAGCAGTTTAAGGGATTCTTTCCACTGATTATCCTTCGTCATACTGTCTATCTTTTTCAAATAAAGGCTCAAATCTCTGCTCTGATTCGTTCTTTCCCGGGACAGAGCCCTGCTGTAAAAACCAGAAGCATTGCCATAGTGGTAATTTTTCAAAGCCAGGTCGCCTGCCATCTCAAAATAAAGGGATGCCTTCTCTTTCAACCCGCCTTTCTGGTAATGGAATGCAATCTCCTCCATATATTCATCCAGGCAATCCCGGAACACCTCTTCAAACCTCCGGGCAAGATACAGGTGCAGGGGCTTTTTATCAGGCATATCCAGTAAAACAACCTCTTTCAGTATCCTGCTTGCTATCCTGTATCTTACACCGTCTTCCCTGATTATGGAAGTCATTATCTCAACTCTTTCAAGCTCCCTGACAAGGCTGTTTATAAAACCTCTTTCATACCTGTCCAATATCATGCTCATTTGCCGCAGGGAAAGCTCCTTGCCTGTAAGGGCTATTATGCAAAGGGCTTCCTTCTGCTTTTTATCAAAATCCATACTGCTTATCCTGCTGAATATTATATTCCTGATTCTCTTGAAACCCTCCATTTCCTTTTCCCGTCCAGCCAGAGACCAAAACCTGGATTTGCGTCTTAATGCATCTTTCTGAACCAGTATTTTTATAAATTCCTCTAAAAAATAGGGGTTTCCGCCTACCTGTTCCCTTATATCGTCAATCCTGGCCTTAAGGCTTTTATCAATATTCTCTGAGCCGAAAAGGCCTTCTATATATTCCCTTACAGTCTCAGAGGAGAAGGGTTTGAGTAAAATCCTCTTCACTGAAGAACCGGCGGTGAAAACTTTACTTAATTTATCAGAACTTTCATCACTGATAGCTGAATAGACAGTCCTCAGCAATCCCCTGGCGTATTCGCAATCCTTCATGTCCCTTAAGACGGCACTTATAATGTCAATGCTGAATTCATCGGCATAGGAAAGGTCATCGATAATCATAACAGCCTTTTTGCCCATGCTGGCTGTAAAATCACCAATAATCCTTGATACTGCATCCACAATCGCAGTTCTTTCTTTTTTGAAATCTTCCACCGGTCCCAGGTTGACCTTTTCAAATATGGTTTCCCTGGGCATTATCCTCTTTAAATATGGCGCATACCTGATTACTGCTTCTTTTTTTAAGTGGAGGAATATTCTTTTCAGTACCGGTATAAAAACACCATAGGGCTTTTTATCATCCTTGGGGCAGAAGGCATCAATTACCAGGATATTACTAAGCTGGCAGTATTTTTTTAGCTCTGCAAGGAGCCTGCTTTTTCCGCTCCCGCTTGAACCGCATATTATAAGCATCCTGCTGTTGCTTTCATCATTCAAAACACTTATCATCTCATCCAGCTCAAACTGCCTTCCAATAAAGGGAGATCCCAGGACATAAGCCTCTTTTGTCTCTGATGTCTCAATTTCATAGTTTTTCTCAAGGTCTTTATTGATGGCTGTTATAATATCTGCACAGGACTGGAATCTTTTTTCTTTCTCAAAGGCAGTCATGCCCTCAATAATATGCCTTACCCCCTCATTATTAATGTCATCCAGCACTCTGCTTTTGATGTCATTAAACTGTCCCCTGTCTTTGAGTATTTTTACTATAGTGCTCAGGTTGTAGTCATCGCCCTTATAGAATACCGAACCCGTAACCATCTGGTAAAATACAGCCCCCAGAGCAAAGATATCCACAAGGGGTGTTATCTCTCCTGAAAGCACTTCAGGGGCCATAAAAACCACGGTACCTTTTATCCTGTCCCTTTCCCCCCTGCCTGTATCGGATATCCCGAAATCCGCGAGCTTTGCAGTTTCTCCGCTTATTATTATATTGTCGGGCTTTATATCTCTGTAGATAATATCCCTGGAATGCATAAAATCCAGAGCTCTGAGCATCTGAACAATTATATCAACGGCCTTGCCGGTACTTATTGACTTTTCCTCTTTTAGTATACTGCCCAGGGTTGTTCCCGGTACATACTCCATCACAATATAGCAGTTTTCTTCCCTGTCTGTGATAAAATCATGGACCCTTACAAGATTCGGGTGTTTGAGCCTTGTCATTATCTCAAACTCCCTTTTGAACCTTTTTTGCATCTCTTCGCTTTTTTCCTTAAAAACACCGCTCTTAACGGTCTTCATGGCAAATTCCATATTATCCTGGAGCATGTCCTTTACCCGATATACCTTCCCCATACCCCCTTCTCCTATCTTATCAGTGACCATATACCGGTTGTTTATAACCACTGTCTTTTCCATATAAAACTTATATCATACAAATAGAATAAGTTGAGAAATATTTCCCGTGTATACTGCGATTACTGGTGGTCAAAAAAAAGGGCAGTGCAAAAGCACTGCCCTTTTTTGTATCTGTTATTGCTGATTATTCAACAGTTGCCATGGCATTTGAGTTGCCGGCTATCATCATCCTCTCCCAGGAACTTGTATAGGACTTGTAGAGGTAAAGGTCAAGGGAATTGGCATCGCATGTTACAAGGTCATCCTTTTCCCTGCCTGTAAATTTTCCTGAGATTATCCTCTTTAAGGGTACATATAGAAGTGTTGACCATGATGTGGTGTCATAGCAATAATAATAGGTCCTGTTCTGATATACTATAAATACCTCTGCCCCGATACCAAGGGTAATATCACCGCTGGCAATCTCTGTGCCCGCATCGGGTGTTCCCCATGTAATCCTGTTGAACTGGAGGCCCTTTCCGCTCTTGTTCTTGGATACCCATACGGAGTTTTCATCTATGTCTTTAACAAGATCAAAGGGGGACTTTCCTGACATTTGAAAAACAAGGTTCTTATCCGGTATATACCTGATCAAATAGACTCCGAGGCCAGGAACCAACGCTACTGCTTCGTCATAGCCGTCTCCGGTAACATCCGCAGCAATTACCTGGGAAGGCGATGATATGGCTATCTTTGTGGTCGTATCGGCTAAGAAATCATAGGCATACATACCCTCAATGCCTGTAAAGGCAAAAACCAGCTCATCTACACCGTCATTGGTTATATCGACACCCGTAATTACATCAGCGCTATTTGGATCAATATTCTGGAATCCTACACCGACCTCAAGGTAATTAATACCTGCATCAATATTGCCTCCTGCCGTAGTATTGGATACTATGAGCTGAAGCGGGCCTGAGGCTGATGTCTGAGCCAGGGTGAAGTCAAGCAGACCGACAGTAGATCCGCAAAGCATTCCCCAGGTTGCGGCATTGATATCATAGATGTAAAGGGTATCATCAGCAAAGCGAACTATAAGGTCAAGATTCCCGTCATCGGTAATATCCCCTGCCATCATCTTGGTCGCAGTTACCGTTTCAAGGACTCTCTGCCATACCGAGCCTTTTGCCTGGGTATACTGCCATCTCCAGATGCCTTCCAAACCGACACTATCAATGCTCAGCATGGCAGGTACATAATCACCTACCTCCTCATAGTTGGCTGTAAGGATAACATTGCCTTCAGGCATGGTAAATGATGTAGCTGACATATTGGCATTATCAAGCAGATATGCATAATCGCCGGTCCACTCTACAAATACATAGCCCTTGGGCGGAAGCTCTGCAGATATATTGACCGTTGCACCTGCATCATAACTGCCGGCACCGTTAAGAACAACACCAATATCCCCGGGATCTGCAAGGAGTGTGACATCATACTGGACTCCTCCGCTGTAGCCGTCATTATAAATTACTGAATAGTCTATCAGCCATGCATCCATATCCATTCCTGTATAGCGGAAGGCAAAGTAAACAGTCTCTCCTGCATAGGCTGCAAGATCTAAGCTGTACCACTGCCACCCTGCAACATTTCCCTGAGGCTGTATTTCTGAAAGTTCCACATA
>CAYSKJ010000173.1:0-6649 GCA_964431655.1 uncultured bacterium
GATAAGAAATGATAATAATGGTAATTTTATCAGAAGATTTAAAAGATGGGTTCATAAACCGGCTCAGGAAGCATGAAGATATAAATTTTACATATTTCAGCCCTGTATATGGAAAAGGAAGCAGCGGAATAAGATTTGGCAAGGATTTTGCCCCAGGGGAAAATACATTATTTCTTATCGATTCATCGGACAATAATGAGATAGCTGTTATTAAAGCTATTATCCAGGATATAAAAGCAAAGAAAAAGCCTAAACAGGGCCTCCATGCCATTTTTATTGAATAAAGCTATCTTTTCCTTTCATTTCCCCATAGAATTTTATGCAGCTGCACCTGGAACCTGACTGCCAGATTATCCCTTAATATCCATTCAGCCAGGGTGCAAGGCTCCAGGCAGGGCAAAGCCGGGCTCAGTATCAATTCCCCGCGGAAGCATCCCAGCCTGGTTATAATGAAATTTTTTGCATATGAATAGTCATTTTCCGAGGAGATTACAAATTTTACATCATCCCGTGCCTGAAGATATTCCAGATTTTTCTCAAGAAATGAGTCAGATTCACCGCTGTCCGGACATTTTATGTCTATTACCCTCTTTGTATTCTTACCTGTTACACTTATATCGAGACTTCCGTTTGTTTCAATGGATATGGAAAAGCCCCTTTTTTTAAGCTTAAGCAGAAGCCCGGGCATTTCTTCCTGAAGGAGAGGTTCTCCTCCTGTTATCAGTACATTCTTTAGGCCGAAGGAGCTTATTTTTGTCAGGATGCTATCCGGGGAAAAGATATGGGGTTTTCCTTCCCTGGCAAATTTTGTATCGCAGTATATGCAGTTCAGGTTACACCCCCATGTTCGCACAAGTACTGTTGGGATGCCCTGCAGGGAGGATTCGCCGTTGAGACTTTTATATATTTCGCAAAGACGCAAAAGCTGTTATCCTGCGTCTATACAAAGCATTCGGGCTTTGCCCTGTAAAGGAAAGGTTCTATTATTGACATAAGATGTTCAGTATTGCTTATGTCCGTTTCTGTAAAATCCTTTCCTGCCTCCTGCAGATTTGAGCCTCTCCTGCTGATCCATAAGACGGCAAATACACTGTTTTCATGTTTTAACGGAACGGAGATGAATTTTTGAATAGGCACAGGTTTTTTTGCTGTTGCTTTTGCCATCTCATAGAAGGAAAGCCTGTAAACCTTGGAAGCATTGTTTGACATTACCGGCCTGCCCTTTTCAAACACATCCTTTGTGACAGTAGCCTTGGATACAGGAAAAGAATTGCCCTTGTTGAGGAAATTTATGGGGAGAACAAAGGAAGAGAAATTATCCCGGTCTTTCATTATCAGGGCTATTTCATCCTGGTAAACACAGAAGGCTTCGCTGAGATAATCGCTCAAAGCAGTGAGCATGGCTTTAAAAAGGGTTTTCTTATCATCGCTGTACTCCTTCTCTAAACCTTTAAGACTATCCAAAAGCTGTTTGAGTGTCATTTTATTCTCCTATTCGGGATTCTCTTCTTCATCAGGATTTGCATCCGAAACGGCTTCAGGCTCCTTTTTGAAAATGAGGCCCCCAATAAGGCTTCCCAGGGTAGTAAACACTATGGCAAGAATTATAAACATAAGGCTGTTTTTAAGTATATCCGCGACTGACATGTTCCTTGCCATTTCAAGGGCTTCATTGAACTGTTCATTCATGCGGACCGCAGCTTCCGGGGGCAGTTCCATATTTTCAAAGAAGGACATCATCATCTCTGTATAGTGGAGCTGCTGATTATAGCCTAAAAGATAAAGAACAATCTCTATCGCCTTTGAAACAAGCCCGCAGGTGAAACCTGTAATTACACCTATTATCAGGCTGTCAGGGATTCTCAAAGAATCACTTTTCCTGTTATAGATAAATACGGCAAAAAACCCTGAAAGAATAAAAACCAGAAAACAGCAGTTTATGATGTTTACATAGGGTATTCCGAGAATAATGCCGGCAATTACTCCTGTAATTATGCTTGTCCTGATCTGCAAATCCCTGGAATTAACCCGGGTCTCATGGGAATTGGTGAAATTTTCCATTTTATTGCTCCTTAACTTTTAATAATCCGCTTACCCCGTCCAGTAAAAGTATAATGAAAAAGACTCCAAGTAAAAATCCGCTTGTAAACCTGTGAAGCTTATTAAATTCTAAGGATAAAAATTTCATTATAATTTGAATTATAAAGGGAAAAAGCAAAAATAAAAGATATTTTTTTGGCCTTACATGCCCGAAAATAAACAAATAAACCCAGTAAAAAGGGAGAGTGAATAATGCGCCTGCATAAAATCCAGAACAGCGGGCACATACGGTGGTATACATGCCTTTTATCATGAATCCCCGCTCAGGCCTATTATTGCAAAACGGGGCAAAAATTCTCTTTGATTTTATATAAAGCCCAGGGTTACCGCTGAGAGCCGGGAAATATATAAGTAAATTGAGAAAGAAAATCAGAGCGAGTAAAGCAGTATAGGCAAAAAAAAACCCCTATGCAGTCCTTTGGAGGTTTTGCCAGCCATTATTCGCCGATAATTTTGAGGATGATATGCCTCTGCCTGCTTCTGTTGTCAAAGTCTATCAAAACTATCTGCTGCCACGTGCCGAGCATAAGACCGCCGGCTGAAACGGGGATCGAGAGGGAAGGACCCAGTATACTGGCTCTAACATGAGAAAAACCGTTTCCATCACCCCACCTTGAATTATGGTCATAGTGAATATCCTGGGGTATGAGCTTTTCTATGAATTTCTGAAGGTCCCTGATGACTCCAGGTTCATACTCTATCGTTGTAACCGCTGCGGTTGAACCTGGAATGAAAATTACACATATGCCCTCCTTTATATTACTTTCAGCAATGCAGGATGATACTTCAGGAGTAATGTCCTTTACATCGCAGAAACCCCTGGTCTCTCTATAGATATCCTTCTGGAATATCATATAATTACCTACTTTCTCTCAAGGTCATACAGAAGGTTTTCCTTGTTATACTGGAATAAAAACCTGCCCTGCCTTGAAAGAATCTTTTCATCAATGAATCCCCTGCTGGCAAGCTCTTCAAGTATGTCAGGGTAGGAGCTGTTTACAAGATGATAAAGCCTGAGAGCTTCTTTTATATAGCTTTCCCTTATTCCTGTTTCCAGATTCATCATAGCCGGATTATCTATGCCCATCTTCACATTGCTGGGCAAATGCATGTCTGATGCAATGAAAAAGAACCCTAACAAAAGGGTTATGAGCAAATAAATCAGGGCAGGATGGGCTGTCTTTATGCTGAAACCTGCAGATTTCTTTGAATGGACCGCTATTGAAGGCTCTTCAATATCCTGACGGATAATAATATCTGATTTTTCAATAAGGTACATCTTCTCCAGTTCAACTATGGTCTTGCATGTCTCAAATTCATTAAAGGGGCTTATTTCAATAATGGCATTAATATCCCTGGAACCGTCAATAAGGTCATATATCCTGGCCTGGCGGGGGTCCAGATTCTTCAGCCTGGCATCGGCATCCGGAACTTCCATGCCATCAAGAACATCATCGGTATCAACCAGGTATTTTTCGGATGTTTTTTCAAGCAAGTCCTGTTCGACCATTACTTTCTTAAAAATTATATCATAAGTGGGAATAACCTGTTCGATAAGCGGCCACTCATCAAGCATCCTGATGCCTTCCATGAGTATCTTCTCGGCAGGAGTGGGCTCAATGAAATCCCTGTTGTAGTCAACAGCGTTTTTGGTATAAAATTCATATTCACCCTTTTTCCATCTGAACATCCTGTATATTATCTGGAGTATCTGTTTCTGAAGGGCTTCTTTAAGTTCGGGAAGGGTTATCATGTCGTTCTCTATAAGGACATAGCCAAGCTGCTGAAGAGTCTCTTTCTGAATATCAAGAGCCCTTGAAAGCTGTTCTCTGGTAATCTTGCCTGATCTGACAAGAAGCTGACCTATCCTGTCTTCAATCTTTTTAAGCCTTGAATCCGCTCCTACTATCATACCTCTGTCAAAAAGAATTTTTATTTCATCCAGCTCATCCCTTAAAACAAGGATCCCAATCTTTTTCTGAAGGCCTATCAGCTGAAATATGTCTGCCAGCGAAAAATCTTTCAGTGAACCCTGTAATGGCATGTTTTATTTCTCCGCATGGTATTTTTGAGATATCTTATCCATAGCTTTAATACTGTTATACAGTATGATTGCAATTATGGCCGCTATGGAGTATTTTCCCAGCATGAACCCATAGACGAACGGCAGTTTGAATTCAGGGAAAATAGGCACAGGGCCGAACAGGAAAACAAACAGGGATATATAGAAAAAGATCATAATAAAACCCTTTAATGCTTTGTCGAATAACACATAACCTCCACCGAGAGTGAAAAGAGTCAGGATCTTTGACAGAAGGCGGAGGTTCTTTTTATGCTTATCAATATTAATTATCTTTTCAACCCTGACCTTTGGGTGAATACCCTTTTTTATAACAAATACCTGGTGACAGCTGGAGCATATGGTGTCTGAAAAGAAGCGGGTTGAGCATTTTCCGCAGAAAATCTTCCCGCATTTTTTACACCGGTAGGCTAAATCCATCCGGATTCTGAAGAGATTAACCACAAGTATGAAAATAACAGACAATATTCCTATATAAGGCATTTCATCCGGGTCAAAACCCATGAGGGCAACTTTCATGTTATTTCCGCTGTTTTCCATTTCTGTTTTCATATGCTGGAAAAGAAGCTTTTTCGGTAGACCTGCAGAAACGATAAGGTTGATATGTTTATGTGAAATTTTCTGATAGAGGTTTATAAGCTCCGGATAATAATCTTTTGAAAGATCAAAGTACTTGTGGGTGTCCTGTGAAAAGGTCATCTTTTCCAGGGACATCTGGGCAAGGTTGAAAGCTGCAATTCCTTGGAGCATAGACTGGTCTGCAACCTTTTCATAATAGCTCTGGGCTTTATAATAATCATTAAGTATATAGTAAATATTTCCAATATTTATATACAGTTCCGGGAAATTTATCTTTTGCTCGATGGAGTTGTATATGGTCAGAGCCTGAAAAATCTTGCCTTTTCTGCTGTAAAAATTTGCCAGGGCAAATTTGACAGCAATATTTGAATCATTTATCTTGTGGTATTCTTCAAGCTTCATTACAACACGGGGGTCATATTCCTTTGAATAACTGCTTATAAGGGCCTGAGTGATTTCTGATCTGCCCAATGCGGCGTACTGGCTGAAATAATCAAATGAAAGGATAGTAAGTGCCATACTGAGAAGACAGAGGAGGATTATGGTTCTTTCAGCATTTTGTGAGTAAATAAAAAGCAGTGCACCAAAGAATACCATCAATGGTATTATGCCGGCATATAACCAGAATACAGTCAGTAAGCCAGTTATGAACAGTATGGTTCTGCTGTTCCTGGATACGCCGAACATCTCACGGGCTTCATGGATAAGGAGGGGCAGGTACTTTATAAGTAGGATGATAAAGAAAGCAAACCCGGATAAGATGAATGTGAAATGAAGAAAGTAAATCAGCGATGGAATATAGTTGCTGATATTTTCAATAGTTGAGAGGTTTGAAACAAGCCCCTTAATATGGTAGTAGACTGCGGGGATGAAATAAATAATGCTCTTTTTTAGTGTTATTTTGGATTTAAGGGTATAGGCTTCAGTGCTGTAAGGGTCAATTATGAGTATTTTATCAATGTTTTCATCAAGCCTGTTAAGCTCCTCCCTTGAGATATCGCGGTCGATAATAAACTCTGATATATGATAGCACAGGGTCCTGGAAAAATCAGGTATCCTGTCCAGACCCCTTTTGAGCTTGAGCATAATCAGGTCATTCAAGAAATCAGAAATATCAAAATTATCTGTCCCATAAACAGAGTACCACAGGCTGTCGATGCTTGATGTATATATACCCCTTTCGGCAAACAGGCTGTCTTCATACTGTTCCATGTCCTTGGTTTTGGTAAAGAGAGGACGCAGATCCAGGGTAGGAATACTGTCCTGCCCCAGGCTTATCAGCGATAGGAACAGGACCAGAAACAGGAAAATTTTATTTCTTAATTGACTGAACATATTTCATTCTTAGATCATAAAGAATGTCTTCGAGAATTTTCTCTTCATTTTCATCAAGATTGCCCTTTGTCTTCTGCTGAATCAGTTCCAGCAGGTCTATGGTATATTTTGCCGCAGGGATATCCTTTTCAGTCTTTTTTGTTATGGGATTGGGTACCAGGCCCAGGGCGAAAAGAGCCTGGGTTGCAAGCTGGAGAAGATACCTGTCAAAGGATACTTCATAGAATTCACTGCCCGGGCTGTCCTTGCCGGTTTTCTGCTCTTCTGCATCTTTACCTGCTGCTTCCCGGCTGTTTTCTGGGATATCGGGTGATTCCTGAACATCACTGGATTCACCCTTCCTCTTGTCTACAATCTTGAAGCCGTTTTCATCTTCACTCATAATAATACCTCCAAAACGTAGAATTTTGAATGATTCAAATGAAGGCTTTTTAAACACAAAAGCCCCATGGATTTAATAATATTTCAAAGAGAGTAATAGGTCAAGTAAAACAGTAAAAACTGTCAAAACAAAATAGAAATGTCCCTTTTTTACCAAATTAGAAATGTCCCCTT
>CAYSKJ010000174.1:0-6623 GCA_964431655.1 uncultured bacterium
ACTAATAATATCAATATAAACAAAACCTATCAAGTAAACTAATAAACACATAAAAATAATAAAGAAATGAAAAAATTTATTTATACAGAACATGATAAAACCTCAAACTTAATCCACTCAAAAAACCTAAAAAAACAATCCAAAGAACACAATAACCAAAAACTAAGAAAAAACCAACACTGTGGATGATAGGACCTTCTCCAGGATGCTCTCCGCATCCCTCATAGAACCCCTGGCAAGGCTTATTATATAGCTAAGGCTTTCTTCATCAATATTCCTTTTTTCAGCAGATATAATCTGCCGGAGCCTTTTTTCCATGTCATCATGGGTTATTTCCCTGAAATAGTGAACCTGGCATCTGGATTTGATAGTAACTGGAATCCTCTCAGGCTCAGTGGTCGCCATAAGAAAAACTACATGGGAAGGCGGTTCCTCCAGGATTTTAAGGAGGGCATTGAAAGCCTCCCTTGTAAGCATATGGACCTCATCAATAATATATACCTTGTATTTTGCCTGTACAGGAGAATACAGCGCATTCTCCCTCAATATTCTGACTTCATTGATACCCCGGTTGGACGCCCCGTCTATCTCTATAACATCTACCAGGCTCTGCATATTAATCAGTCTGCATATCTCACACTGATTGCAGGGTTCTGACTGGTCATCAGGGGACATGCAGTTTATCGCCTTGGAGAATATCCTGGCGGTTGTGGTTTTCCCAAGACCTCTCTGTCCGGCAAAAATGACGGACTGGGGTATTTTATTATCCCTTATCTGATTTCTAAGGGCATTGGTTATATGGTCCTGGCCGACGACCTCAGAAAACCTCTGAGGCCTGAACCTTCTCGCTATTACTACGTGTTTTTCCATAAGACAATCAATTTATTGCTTCACCATAAATAATGGCTGTGCATCCCGAAATCGAACAGTAAGCCCCAAGTTACATGAAAACCGTACTCAGCTCAGGAACCCCTGCGGCACATTAAAGATCCCCCTTACCGTTGCTACCTCCCGGTCCTGGCGGGGTTCGGAGGTTTCAATTGCGCAGGACCAAAGCCTCCACATACGGCAGGCATGCAGAGCTTGAAACCTAAAGCCCTCTTCCGGGCATTCAGTCTCGCATATAGCGGATTTCGAGTACAGGGCACCGCTAGCTCCCCACCTAGCACAGCCGTACGGAGAGGGGGGGATTCGAACCCCCGAGGCGCTTATCACACCTACACGATTTCCAATCGTGCTCCTTAGGCCAGCTCGGACACCTCTCCCGGCACAGATTAGACATACTATATCCATTAATAACTATTGTAAAGAATTATTTTTAATTATAAAAGCTGAATCCAGCAGGTCTCTGGCTGTAAAATCAGGTTTTTCCTGGTAATCACGGTATTCAGCTTCTGTCTTGCCGGTTATCAGTATCGTATTTGCCTTTATCCTGTTGCCTGCAGCAATATCCCGCAATGAATCGCCAATAGCATAGGACAGGGCGGGTTCAATCTCCAGTTCAGCTGCAGCCTGCAGGAATAACCCTGTCCCCGGCTTCCTGCAGTCGCAATCCTTTTTATAGGGTTCAATTTTCCCCTGAGGGTGGTGAGGGCAGTAGTATATACCTGAGAAATAAACCCCCCTGCTGTTGAAATAATCATTGAAATAGTGGAAAAACTGGTTCAGGTGGGATTCTGAAAAAAGCCCCCTTGCAATCCCGGACTGGTTGCTTATAATCACAAGGAGATATCCCATATCCATCATCATTTTAAGCCCTTCAACGGAATTTTTCAACGGGCAGAAATCCTCAATCCTGTAGACATAGTTTCTGTCCTCAATGATAGTCCCGTCCCTGTCAAGAAAAACAGCCCTGTTTTTCATCTATCTCTCCCTCTTAATCATGGCCGTAGATTTCGTCAGCATCTATATCAATCCCCAGCAGGAATGCATGGTCAATCAGTTCTTTAAAATATACAATATTGGGCAGATCCAGGGAATCATAGCTCAGAGCCCTGTAAGCATCAAGAATCTTTTCTTTCTGCTGGGTCTCATCTCCTTTGATTTCTTTCATCCTGCAGTAAAACCCAGTGAAAGGATTTTCAGAATTATTAATTTTTCTGTCTTCTCCTAAGCGATAGTGCCTGAGTTCATCCTCAAGAAAACTAACAGTATCAGGATTCGCCTGCCCTGACACAATTCCTGATACAGCATCTAATCTGTGCACCAGCTCCGAATTATCCATCATGAGACCCAGCAGATAAATGTAAAGCCCCATGTATCTCAGGCTGGCCCCGGAAAGCAATGATTCCGCTCTTGTCAGTTCCTTATGCGCCTTGTCTTTTTCACCTGATTTCAGGTGCAAATAAGTTCTGAAAAGGGATACTGCCAGCCCCTGTGGTTCTTCAGTCCTCCTGCTTTTCAGGATATCCAGCGCTTTGCTGTAATTATCGGCTAAAGTTAAAGAGACCAGAATTGTTTCTGTTTTCCAGTCAAAATAGTGTGGAAGCTCTGTTTCATCTATTATAAGCCCCTGGAGCATATCCATGGCTTCATCGGGCATAAGCAGATAGTTCAGCATACGGGCTGTCATTAATTTAGCTTCAATGAGCGTGCTGTCCATTTCCAAAGCAATCCTGCACTGGTCCAGGGCAAAATCATACCTGTTATCAGCCGCGAATATGCTGGCAAGCACCATATAAAGCCTTACGGCAAAAGGCCGTTTTTTTATCAGCTCCGAAATAATTTCCAGGGCTTCATCTGTATTACCTTCTTTTACAAGGATATCTGCCCTGGTCTCGTAAGCGGGAAGATATTCAGGGTCAATGACGATAACTCTATCGATATATTCAACTGATCTTTCATAATCTCCGCTCTCATATAGATAATCCGCAATATGGTACATTACCTGCCTGTCAATTCTGTAAATATTCTGAAGGGACATCAGTACGGCAATCGACTCCTGGAGTCTATTATTCTGGAAGAAGAACTCCGCTTCAATAAGCTTCTGATAAAAATAAGTAAGGGAACTGCTGTTTTTATATGCCGTCTGGATATAGCCGGAATCAATACCCAGCCTTCTGAATAAAACAGCCAGATAATAATAGCACATTATGAAACCTGAGTCCATTTCCAGGGCTCTTTTAAAATTCATTTCAGCCTTTGAGTAAAGGCCCTGGTCATAATCCCAGATACCTCTCTGGTAAAACCTGAAGGCCTCGTCATTGTCGGTAAACATATCCGCCAGTTTCAGCTTTTCCTGAAAATCCACATTAAGAATATCCAGGCAGTATTTTGATATCTTGTGGATGGTCTTGAAAACTGCCTCCTTGTTTTCTGCTTTCTCCCTGATGTATTTAAGCAATTCGCTGTTACTGACATTAAAAATTTTAATATCAAATCGAATGCTGTCTCCCTCCAGATAATAATCGCCCTGCATTAGAAAGTCCGCTCCCATGGATTCTCCTATTCTAACAGAGCTTTCAAGGTCCATTTCACCCACCGGGCCATAATCAATGTATCCTGAAAAATCTTCTATGGAATACAGGGGGATGGGCTCCAGCATCTGGGACTGACCGAATATGGTGTTAATAATCGAGGGAAAGCCGTCGCTTATCCAGCTTAAAGCATTGTCACCGGTTTTGTCATTAAGGAAGAATATGATAATCTTTTTCTGTTCATGGGGCTTAAGCTTCATGCCTATAAAATCAAGATTCTTTCGCAAAAAATCATAATTGCCCCGGTTTATGATGTCCTCTTTATTTATGATTATATCAATCTTTTCCTGATCGGAGGATGGGTACAGGTATATCAAAAGGATTAAGCCTAAAATAATGGCAATACCAAGAAAATAGACAGTTCTAAGTCCTGTATTCATTAAGTATCCCGTTCTGCAGGAAGAGAACGCGCGTATTAAAAAGGTTTATGAGGAACCTGTTATGGGTCGCAAAAAGGATTGTTGTCCTGTTTTTTTCATTAATTTCCTTAAATATCTCAAGTACCCTGTGGGCCAGGCTGTCATCAAGGTTACCGGTAGGCTCGTCTGCCAGAATTATGGCGGGATTATTTATAATAGCCCTGGCAATTGATGCTCTCTGCTGTTCTCCTCCTGAAAGCTGTTCCGGGTAGTCATTCTGCTTTCTAAGGAGTTCAACCATCTCCAGAACCTCCTCGACCCTGTCATCAATATCCTTTCTTGGATAATTCACCGCCTCCAGAGAAAAAACAAGATTCTGCCGGACAGTCCTGTTCTTTATGAGCTTAAAATCCTGAAAAACAACGCCGATTTTCCTTCTAAGGGACTGAACCTGCTTCTTGCCCATGATCCCTATGCTCCTGTCATTGACCAGAATCTCTCCGTCTGTGGGAAGAATCTCCCTGTAAATAAGCTTTACTACCGTGCTCTTTCCGCTTCCGGAGCTTCCGGTAAGGAATACAAAATCACCCTCACCTATGCTGAAGGTAACATCGGCAATGCCGGTATTTCCATTAAAATAGTTCTTTGTAACATTCTCAAAAACAATCATATAACCCTTCTGTATATGGAATGGTCAATATATTCCAGGCCCAGGCACGACGGGTCATGGATATATTCCGAGGAACCCAGGAAGAGAAGCCCCTCCTTTTTTATGAGCCTGGAAATTTTTGCAAGAAAGCTGTCCCTGTAGTCCTCATTGAGATATATAATAAAATTTCTGCACATGACAAGCCCGTACTGAGGCAAAAGGCTGTCAACGGAATTTTTCATTATATCAAATTCCATAAATTCAATCCCTGCACCGCTTTTATATTTCAGCCGGTACCCATCAGCATGTTCATCAAGGTACATTCTAAGAAATGTATCGTATTCTCTCACGGAATTTTTATCCCAGATACCCCTGCGTGCACAATCCAGAAGACTGATTTCGGAATCAATCCCCCTAATCCTGCCTGGAATATTCATTTTTTTATTCCTTAGCATAAAAACAAGGGAAAAAAGCTCCTCTCCCTTTGAACACCCTATGCTGAGCATACCAGCATCCGCCAGGACTTCAGATGTTTTCCCATGCTTCTGTATATGGCTTATTAAACTGCTGAAAAGAGTTTTATCCCTAAGGAAGTATGAAACTGCTATCCGGTGGAACTGCATAAATTCATCAAAATTGTTTCTCTTTGCAATGTAGGATGCAAGACTGCCGTAATCAGCTATGTCTCTGCGTGCCATGAACAGACGGGTCCTCTTTAATATCCTGCTTTCCTTGTAATTCAGCAGGTCGATTTGATATCTGCTTTTAACAAACTGTATCAGATCAGCAAATTCCATCATATAAATAATAACAGCAAAAAGGTTATAAAGCCAGCCAAAAGAACAAAACCGCTTATCCTGTGCAGAAACCTGTTCCTTACCGATGCAAGGTATATAAATACAGTAAAAAAAAGCATTACCGGCAGTTCAAAAACAAGGGATATTCCAGATATATCAAGAGGCTTGAAAATCACTGCAAAACCGAGGATAAAGAAAATATTAAATATATTGCTTCCAACAATGTTCCCCAGCGCCATATCCGGTTTTTTCTTCAGTATGGCAGCCACTGACGTGGCCAGTTCCGGCAGTGAAGTGCCTATCGCTACAACTGAAAGACCTATAATTAGCTGGGATACACCAAGAGCCTCTGCAATTTTTATGGCATTGTCAAGGGCAAGCTTGGAACCGTAGATTACGCCCAGAAGCCCCAGAAAGATAAAGGTCAGTATTTTCAGCAGGGGAACGTTTTTTGCCTGACTGATTTCTTCTTTTTCCTTGTCTGTCATGCTTTCAGATAACTGCTTGCCTGTTACTGTCAAATAAATGAAGAGGGCGAAAACCGCAAGCATGACAATCCCCGCCGGAAGATCCAGTGTCCGTCTAAGGCACAAAACGTAAAAAAGAAAGCTTGATGCAATTAAAAAGGGTATTTCCCTCCTTAGAGTCCGCCTGTCCACCGTCATGGGCATAAGGATTGCTGAAATGCCGAGAATAAGGCCTATATTTGAGATATTGGAGCCTACCACATTACCAAAGGCAATATCCCTGGTATTATAAAGGACAGCCCTGAAGGAAACAACAAATTCCGGCAGAGAGGTTCCAAAGGCCACCACAGTCATTCCAATTACAAATGGTCTGATATTCAGCCGCATCCCGAGTATGGCGCTTTTGTCAATCAGCACATCGCTGGAGTAGGATAATAGAATTATACCTGCCGCAAAGAGTACTATGTACAACAGCATTGCTTTACCTTTTTTTCAGGAGTAAATGCATTCTTTCTCCGCAAACAGGCCTGCTGATATACGCCAGAGAGGAATCGAACCTCCGACCGATAGATCCGGAATCTATTGCTCTATCCGCTGAGCTACTGGCGCTTTTTTTTGGATGACGGAATATCTTTAACTTTTTTATTTTCATCTTCATCATCTTCTGCCTGATTCAGGTTATCAAGGTATTTCTGTGCTTCAGCCGAATATCTTGAAAGGCCGTTTTTCTTTGCATTCTCAATAACCAGAGCAATTTCATCCCGGATCATTTCTCTTTTGACGAGCCTGCAGATATATTTGTAATGAAAATAATCTCCTGCTGAAATGGTATTTTCCAAAATTTTTTCCAGCTCAGCAATGTTATTCATCACAGC
>CAYSKJ010000175.1:0-6556 GCA_964431655.1 uncultured bacterium
TTACCCGCTACCGGGAGGGTATTGTCAGCGAGGAAAGGATGCGCAAGGGTATAATAAAGGGCTCAAAATTCAATATAACTGATGACTATGAAATCATACCCGACCACCAGGCAATGAACAGGGATATAAAGCCGGCAGAACAGCAGGAGCCCTTATTAGAGCCTGAGAAAACCGAAACTTTTGACGATGGGGAGACTCTTGTCAAGGACCTTGCCCTCATTAATGAAATATATGAAGATGATCAGATATTTAATTTTGCTTCAGGGAAAGAAAGACCAAAAGAAGAACAGCCCGGTGAAACAGGCAAAAAGAAGCCTATAAGCCTTTTACTGCTCATAAGCACACTTTCAGTATCAGGCCAGATTAAGCTTGCTTTCAGGGGAAACAAGGAAGCAAGGTCTATTCTGATTAGAAGCCCCAAGAAAATGGTTGCCCAGGCAGTTCTTCAGAATCCCAAGATAAATGAGAACGAGATTGAATTCTACGCAAAGCTGAGAAACCTTTCCGATGATATATTAAGGACAATTGCAAGGAATCCGGAATGGACCAAAAAGCCTGCAATTATGAGGGGTTTATTATATAATCCTAAGACTCCGGCATCCATTGCCATTTCCTTTCTAAACAGGGTTACGAAGAAAGAGATAAGGGATATAGCAAAATCAAAAAGCCTGCCCCAGGCTATTAGAATAGCTGCAAAAAGGATTGTCATGCAGGAACAGGCTAAAGAGGACAAGCTGAAAAGAGCTGGCAAAAAATAAAGATTCTATTCCCCTGTGCAGGGGAATTCGATGCGGAAAGTGCATCCTTTTGGTTCATTATCCAGTACCTTTATATAGGCCATGTGATCTGATACTATGGACAGGACTATTGACAAGCCCAGGCCAGTCCCGCTTTTGTCCTTTTTTGTGCTGAAATAGGGGAGAAAAAGGTTTTCCTTTTCCTCTTTTGTTAATCCGCGGCCATTATCCCTTATTTCCACTGCTACACACCCCTGTCTCTGATCAAATATGGAGGCTATGGTAATCTCACCATCTGAATCAACAGCATCAATGGCATTTATGATGATATTGTTAAGGGCTCTTTTCATAATTTCCCGGTCCAGCATTATAGAAGGAAGCGTGTCCTGCAGAACCAGCCTGAATCTGGTTTCAAGGTCCTGGCTTATATAATAGGTGTATATTTCATTCAGTAGAATATTTATATCGTCTTTTCGGGGGTTAATTGAGGGTAATTTCGCAAAACGGTTAAATTCATCAACAAGCAGTTTAATAGTATTTACCGATTCCTCCAGTATAAACCTGTTTTCTTCAAAAAAAGCGCTATAGGGAGACAGATCCTCGTTTTTGCTTATAGTCCTGCATATCCTCTGAACAGAAAGCTGGAGAGGGGTCAAAGGATTCTTGATCTCGTGGGCAATGCGCTTTGCTACCTCTTTCCAGGCTGTAAGCTTCTCAGCCCTGATAATGTCGCTTATATCCTCAATTACCATGAAGATATGCTGGTCTTCTGCGGATCCGGTAAAAATCACCTGTGCAGAAATCTTAATAGTCCTGTAAACATTATTTATGTCCATGGCAAATATTTGAGATATCTCTTTTTCTCCGGCATTTCTTGAATGATTTATTATTTCCATGAATGGCTTATAATCCCCGGTAAAAAGGCTGCTTATATCTCTGCCTATCAGCTCTGTTTCACTGTATCCGAAATATTTCATGAAAGCCTTGTTAACAATAATTATTTTGTAATCCATGGAAAGAACCAGTATGCCTGATGATATATTCTGTATCAGAAGTTCAATAAACCTTGTATTGGCTTCCAGCTCCATGGTCTTTTCTTCCAGTGATTTATTCGCCTTCTGGAGGCTGTCCCTGCTCTGTCTTATATCCCTTATCATAATATTGAAGGAATCGATAAGAGTTCCGATTTCCTGGCCTGAATGCTTTGCCAGTGCAAAGTTGAAATCTCCCCTGGCAACCCTCTGGGTTCCCTGGATAAGACTGACCATGGGAACTGTAATTTCCTTGGAGAAATGAAGGCCGAACCAGACAGCCATGAATATTATCAGGGTTGATATCAAAAGCAGGCTGTAATAATAATAGTTTTTCATGGAGGTCTGCAGAAGAGACTGCTGCTCAAACTTTGAGCTCAGGCCGTAAACCTCGTCAATGTAGCCGGATAAGGGAGCAGGCAGTGTATTGTAGGTAACCAGGAGGAAATCGGAATTATCAGATAGCTTTCGCATCATTAATATATAGGTTTCTGAATCACTTAATATCCGGCCTTTAATAAGATCATCATCATCCCCGGCATTGTAAAAAATATTATCCCTGATGTAATTATTTATATATTCATCTTTGATGTTGCTATACATGGCTTTTCCCTTATTTACTACCATCAGACCCCTGATGAATTCACCACTGCCTTCCATTATTCCGCCTGGTAGGGTATTGTCCCAGCTGGAAATATTTGAGCCTATATTCCTGGCAATATCAGATGTAATTTCAGATAAAATGCTTTTCTGCAGGTCTATATAGCTGTCAGCAATTGACTGGCTGTACTTTATGTTCTTTGCCAGGTCTATGTCAAACCATTGATCTATACTGAATTTCAGCAGTCTTGACGATATAAATATAGTAAATGCCGTGGGAACTATGGCAAGCATAAGAAAGATTATCACTATCTTTGCCTTGTAGTGGGAACCGGTCTTTTTCTGATACCATTCCAGTACAAGCATTATTATCTCTCGCGAGATAAGCATGAAAAGGAGGAGTATAAGAATAAAATTTATGCGTTCAATTATGAAGACAATCCAGTAAAAGCTTTCAACCGCATCATAAGGTATGCTTTCCTGCTTTATTATACTGCTTTTGATCCACAGGGATATTATAATGATTATTACTATGGCAAGGCTGAATATGCGGTTTTTAAGCCTGCGTTTCTTCCTCAGTTTCTTGTAATATTCGTTGTTCTTTTCAAGATAATCATACATCATCAAGAAGTTCCTTGATGGTAAAATATCTGCTTTTTACCCATGAAGTGGTAAAGCTTCCTGGAATCTTGAAAAGCTCATGCCGATCATCCATCTTTACCCTCATTCTGATATAGCATTTTCTCTTTGAATAGATGTTTATATCCTTAAGACTTAAAAAAACTGTGAAATAACTGACATGGTTTAAAAGCTCATCGATACTGTCAAAATACATCTCTTTCGGAGCCGTCGGCAGGCCATCCTGATATTCCAGAATGAACTGCTTTGTCTTTTTATCATATACAATTCTCTTTGTAAAGGATTCAGATACAGCCTTGTCATCAACCCAGAAGGTTTTTTCCCGGAAAATCTGAACCCTGAGGGATATCTTTACAGGAATTGTACTGTGAAGCGTTTCTCTCAATTCCGGGGTAAACCAGTCCTTAAGCTCAGTTGATACAATCAGGTGATTGTCATAAATCCTGATATCAGGAGGAACAAGCCCTGGTGAAATGGCTGAACAAACAGAATTAAAAAAAAGAAAAATGATTAATGCCGGATATATTCTTTTGTTCATACCCTGATTATATGATTTAATAAAAAAAAGTAAAGGATTTTGATAAAGCCTGATGATATGTTGCATAGATGCAACAGTCATATAAAAGCATGTTACTTAAATGCTACACTCTCGAAAGGAAAGCATTGTACCTGAATTTTAGCAATACGGATAAATGCATGCTTCATATATATATTTATTTTGGCACAAAATTTGCATATTATTTTAGTGTGATTCTATAATATGGAGAACAGCAGATGATAAGAATTATGAGAGAAAAGCTAAAATTTCAGCATACACTGATAAATGAAATTAAAATATCAGGAAAAGGCCTGCATACAGGAAAAAATGCAGCCATAACAATCCGGCCTGCGCCAGTTAACTACGGTATTTCATTCTACAGGACAGACCTGGATGTTTTTATTCCTGCATCACCGCTCTTTATATCGGAATTGAACTTCAGCACTAATCTTCAGAGCGGCAGCGTATATGTAAAAACTGTAGAGCATCTTATGGCGGCTCTTTGTATCCTGAACGTTGACAATGCCATAATAGAGATAGATAATGAAGAAGTACCCATACTGGACGGAAGTTCAAGGAAATACATCAGCATGCTTCTAGCTGCCGGCATAAAGAGGCAGAACGCCATAAGGGAATATATAACCCTTAACCGGGAATTTGAAATATCCGACGGGGAAAAGTATATCAGGTATACACCAGGAAATGCTCTTGAGATTGAATATACAATTGATTTTGACCACAGGCTTTTAAAGAGCAAGAACATGAAAATTGCATTCTCTACCTTTGATTTTATAAACAACATTGGCCCCTCGAGAACCTTCTGCTTTTTAAGGGATATAAAACACCTGAAGGCCAAGGGATTTATAAAGGGTGGCAACCTTACAAATGCCTTGGTATTCGGAGAAAAGATCATTCTTAACGATCCCAGGCTGCCCGATGAACCGCTTAAACACAAGATTCTTGATTTCATCGGGGATCTTTACCTTCTGACAAGGCCTATCCTTGGTAAATTCACCATTTACAAAGGAGGGCACAAGCTCCATTCCCTTATGACAAAAAAGATATACCGGGAATTTACCGACAAAAACAACCTGCATTTTATTGAAAATGAAAGCATTGTGCAGAGGGAGTACAGCTTTATTTAAGCTGAATTTCAACATATAATAATCCTTCAAACCTTTTAATATTTCATTGATGTGCCTTTTTCATTCTTTTATTGACATAAAATATTTTTTGATTATGGTATCTTTAAGAATGCCTCTGATTGTCTGATGTTCCGGGGAAATATCGGGGTGTATTCACTGAAGAATCTATTCTTTACTGTTAACATTTAAAATCCGGAATATTAAACCATACAGGAAGGCATATGAATAAACTAAAGAAATTCAGAGAGATGGGACTCTCTGAGAATATTATCAAAGTGTTAGCCAGGAAAGGCTTTGAAGAACCTACCCCCATACAGGAACAGACCATCCCGCTGTTGCTGGAAGGCAATAAAGACCTGGTAGGACAGGCACAGACAGGTACCGGAAAAACAGCTGCATTCGGGATTCCCCTTGTTGAAAGGATAGAAGACAGCACGCCCCGGATCGAGGCTCTGATACTGACACCTACAAGGGAACTGGCCCTTCAGGTCTCAGACGAGATAAACTCCCTCAGGGGAAAAAAGAAAATCACCATACTCCCGGTCTACGGGGGACAGAATATAGAGATACAGATAAGAAATCTCGCAAAAGGCGATGTAAATATTGTGGTAGGAACCCCGGGGAGAATACTGGATCATCTGAGCCGAAAGACGCTCGATTTATCCGGACTAAGATTTATGATTCTCGATGAAGCCGATGAGATGCTGAATATGGGTTTTATTGAGGATGTCCAGAAGATATTAAAACAGACCCCTCCAGTAAAGCAAATGCTTTTATTCAGCGCTACAATGCCTGATGAAATTATCTCCATTGCAAAAAAGCACATGAAAGACTACCAGGTAGTAAGGATCAAAACAGGCAATGCAACGGTAGAACTCACAGACCAGATATATTTTGAGGTTAATGAAAGAGACAAATTTGAGGCCCTTTGCAGGATACTTGATATAGAGAATGAATTTTACGGTATTATCTTCTGCCGCACCAAGCTTTATGTTGATGATATTGCCGGCAGGCTCGCAGAACGCGGTTATGCTGCCGAGGCAATACACGGTGATATCAGTCAGGCTCAGAGGGAGAAGGTTCTCGGGAGGTTCAGGAACAGAAAGATCAATATCCTGATTGCGACTGATGTGGCTGCCAGGGGTATAGATGTAACTGACCTGACACATGTAATTAACTACTCACTGCCCCAATGCCCTGATTCCTATGTTCACAGAATAGGCAGGACAGGCAGGGCAGGTAAGGAAGGAACAGCCATTACATTCGTAACCAGGTCTGAACTGCAGAAACTCCTGCATATACAAAAGTCTGCAGGCACCGACATACGTAAACAGGAGATTCCCGAAGTCCCCGAGGTTATTGCTGCAAAAAAATCAAGGATTAAGGATGAGATTCTCAGTATTATCAGCACAGAAGGCTTTGATGATTATATACCTTTTGCAGAAGAACTTCTTGGATATGGGAAAAAAACAGACATTGTTGCTTCAATCCTGAAGTATGCCCTGGAAGATGAACTTGATGAAAGAAACTATCAGGAGATAAGAAGGGTCAATGTCAATAAGGCCGGTAAAGCCAGGCTATTCGTCGCCCTCGGCAAATCCAGGAAGATGACCCCTCCTAAACTGCTGGAGTTGATAAAGGAAAAGGTCAATATTGATACCAAAAAGATAAGAGAGATCCAGATTTTCGAAAACTTCTCCTTTCTAACGGCTCCCTTTGAAGAAGCAGAGATAATACTTGATGCTTTTAAATCATTTAAGGGCGGCCGGAAACCAATAATAGAGAGGGCAAAACCCTTTCACAAATAAATCCCGATTATACCATTCATAATGACAGCATCCTGGAATAAACAAGTTCCCTGTTAAT
>CAYSKJ010000176.1:0-6439 GCA_964431655.1 uncultured bacterium
CTGCCCTGTTATAGGTTGGTATAATCACACTGACGAGCATTTTATTAAAAAAAATCCAGAAAATCAATCAGCAGATCTTTTTCCAGCATATAAATAGCGTCTTTTGTCTCTTTAAGAGATATCTCCCTGCCCAGATGGAGCATTGATATCTGGCCTGCCTTTTCCAGGGAAATTCTGATCATGCTTTCGGGGTTATAGCCATTGATCATTTCTGCCAGCCTGATTATATCTTCATATACCTGCAGGCTTCTCCTGGGCCTTTTCCCTATAATTTCCGCAGACCTTGAGAGATTTTCCACTGCCTCGTAAACCCTGACCAGCATATGCATGTCATCTGCTTCAGGCTTTCCTGAAAGGGCGGTTAAACGGCTTTCAATATCCTTTTCAGACCCCATGAGCAGTATTGAAAAGGGTTCAGAAATATCTATATCCATCTGGTGCATGTACCAGTCATTATGGTAAATGGATGATATGTTCTCTGTATTGTTCATCCTGGACAGATAATCGACCATGCGTGAGTAGATCTTCTCCATGTCGCTCCCGTCACATACTGTCCTTAAAAAGACATTAACGTAAATCGGGGAGATATATAATTCAGTGCCCAGGCGTCTTAGATGGGCATCCTCATAATCAAAACCGGATATCAGGTTAAGCTCCCGGATAACTGTCTCCTTCTTTTTTGAATATTCATCAATCCCGCTGTCAAGCATTATCCTGCTGTATATGCCCCAGTAGTGCTGGTCAGGCGCAGAAAAGGAAGACAGGGGATCATAAAAGGAAAACAATGGCTCAGTATCCATTACTATTCCTTCCCGGAAAGCTCATATATATATCTCAGTACTTCTGCAACAGCTTCATAGAGATTTTCAGGCACATCCTGGCCGAGGTCAAGGGCTAATAGGGAATGGGCCAGGTTTACATTTGTCACTATGGGAATATCATATTCCTTTGCTATTTCCTTTATGGACTTTGCAATCTCGTTTCTGCCTTTTGCTGTAACCCTGGGAGCATTCATGGTCTTGTTGTCATAGGTCAGGGCCACAGCTATTTCATCTGGGTTGACTATGACAACCGATGCATTTTTAACATCCTGTACCATGTTATGCTGGCCTATCTCCTGATAGAGCTGCTGTCTCTGACCTTTTACCTGAGGATCCCCCTCCAGCTGTTTATATTCATCCTTTATTTCCTGTTTGGACATCATCATCTGTTTCATGAACTGCTTCCTCTGGAAGACATAATCAATAATAGAAATCCCTATATAAATCAATGAAATTTTAAAAACGACAAGATAAAGGGTTTTTGAAAAGTGCCGGAATGCTATCAGGGGTTCAATCTTGATATAGTGAAGAATAATGCCCAGCTGACCTTTTATGGATGTATAGAATACGAAAAAGGACAGGGATATCTTCAATATATTCTTAAACAGCTCAAATAATGAGCTTACCTTGAACATGTTCTTGAAGCCCTCCACAGGGTTCAGCCTTTTGAACTGGGGCTTGACCGGCTCAATGGTGAAAAGGCTCCCAACCTGGAAATAATTTCCGAAAACCCCGATTAACAATACTACGGCAAGAAGAGGGATTATATTCACCAGTATGAAAAATACGGCATCCTGCAGAAAGTGCTCCAGGACTGCGGGGTGAAAGGGCAGGTATATACGGAAGTTAAAATACCTGTACAGGAGGACCATGAAATTTTCACCTGTTCTGGCCAGCATGAAATATATCAGGGAAAAGCCCAGGATAAACTGCAGGGCTCCTACAATATCCTTTCCCTTTGATACATTGCCCTTTTTCCTTTGTTCTTTAATCTTATGATCTGTTGGCTGTTCTGTTTTATCTCCGGCCATTATAGTAATCCCAGAAAATGTTTAATATATTCAACTATACTGCTCAGTATACTCTTGATTTCACCGAAATACAAAGGCAGGGCCAGTAAAAATACCAGAATTCCTGCAAAGGCCTTCAGTGGCATGCTGATGAAAAATACATTAACGCTGGCAGCAAGCTTGTTGACTATACCCATAAATATATCCACAGAAAGTATTACCAGCAGAACAGGCACGGAAAGCCTTAATGCTATGACAAAGAACCCCGAGGAGAATTTAAGGACAGTCATAATATGGCTGAACTGGAACTGGGGGAAGCTGTCTATGGGAACAATAAGATAACTGCTGCTTATCTCATTAATAAATATGAGATGGCCGTTTATTACAAAAAAAAGCACTATGGAGAGGAGATTCAGGTATTCACCTATATTGGATACCTGAGCAGACAGGAAGGGATCAAAACTTGCCCCCTGGGTCTGTCCCCGGGCCTGGTCTATAACAAATCCTGCCCCCTGAATGGCATAATATATCAGGCTTACATAGAACCCTATGACCATGCCTATGAAGACTTCCTTCATAAAAAAGAATATTATCGCATAACTGACGGGTATCTCGCCGGCATTGATATAGAAATAAGGGGTTATCACAATAGTGAGAAGCATGGATAACAGAATTTTTATCCTGGCTGTGATCAGCTGGCCTCCAAGAAAGGGAGACATGGCTATAATCGGCATCATCCTGGCATAGATAAGCCCGAATACCAGCACAGCCCTTACCGCATCTAGCCTGAAACCAAGGCGGGCTACAAATGTCTGCAGTACATCCATTTATGCGAGAATTATCCGATAAATCTGGAGAATGTGTCAAAAAGGATATAGGAAAACCTTGTTATCTGGGTAAGCAGCCAGTATCCCATGGCTCCAAGAATGGTAAAGACTGCAATGATCTTAGGCACAAAGGTAATATTCTGGTCCTGGATCTGGGTCACCGCCTGTATTATGCTTATGAAGAGCCCAAGGACAAGAGCCACGAAAAGGGGAGGCGCTGAAAGGATGAGTATCAGCATGAAGGCCTGCCTGCTTATCTGGAGTATATACTGCTCAAACATATCAGAGATACCCCAGAACCAGTCCCTTTGAAATAAGAAGCCAGCCGTCAACAAGGACAAAAAGAAGGAGCTTGAAGGGAAGGGATACCGTAACCGGTGAGAGCATCATCATGCCCATGGCCAGCAGTATATTTGATACTACCATATCTATAATGATAAAAGGAATGTAAATAATAAACCCTATCTGAAAGGCTTCCTTCAGCTCTGAAATTACAAAAGCAGGAACCAGGACCACAAAATCCTGTTCGGTAAGGGTCGTTTCCGATACATTATCCTTGTTAAGCCTTAGGGCAAGGGAATAGAACAGGTTTCTTTCCTTCTGGTGCGCATTTTTAATAAGAAATTCCCTGACAGGTTCCTTGGCAAGTGTGACAGCATCAAAAAGAGTGCCTGCTGTCTGCTCGGATACCAGAGGTGTCCTGCTGTGATCCCTGCTGAAAAGGGGATTTACCCTCTCGTAGATATCCACCCCAACAGGAAGCATGATATATATGCTCATAATAATGGCAAGGCCGTTTATAACCTGGTTTGAAGGAGTCTGCTGAAGACCCAGGGCCCTTCTGATCAGAGAAAGAACAACGCTGATCTTCACAAAGGAGGTTATCATTATCAGAATGAAGGGCGCCAGTGATAAAGCTGAAAGCGCAAAGAGTATTATCAGGGGATTCCCGGCAGTATCGCTGGCAGCATACAGGTTTCCAGAACCAAAAAAGATAAAGAATACAAACAGGCTTATGCAAAAAACCGCTTTTTTATTCATCATTTTCACCTAAATACTTTTCGACCTCCTCTCTGTCCAGAATTTTCAGGTTGCCTATCCCCTCCTCACCCCTGGTGAACAGGTAATAGTTCCCGCAAACCCCTATTATGCCGAAGTAATTTCTCCTGTCTATCCTGTAAACCTCCTTAATTCCTGTTATCAGCCTGTTGGACTTATTAAGCAGTCTTGAGCCGTAGTACTTCTGCATCAATTTAAGAACAACATATGAAAGAGCCAGGACAATGCCGAGGGCGACAACCATTTTCAACAGCATGGAGCCATAATCCAGGCCTGCAAGCTCCGGCATCTCTCCCGGGTTGATAGTACCTGCAGTTTCGATTATATCACTGGTACAGAACATCTGTTATCTCGACACCGATCTTTCCTTCATACTCTATAAGCTCTCCCTTTGCGAATACATGCTTGTTTATAATAAGGGAAACTTTATTGTTTATCCTGTTATCAAAATCGATAATATCTCCCTTTTTGATCTTGGAAAGGTCTGAAAGGGCTATTTGTTTCGATGCAAGTACGACATATACGGTGGTATCAAGGCTGCCGACGGTTTTATTCTTTTCTGCATCAAATTCTTCCATTTCAAGGTTCTCCTTTTTGAATATTTGTTCTATTACAGCCTGGTAGCTGTTCATATTGCTGGATATCCTGGCATTAAAGCATATACAGGTATCCGGCTGGCTGATTATTACTATATCATCAGCCTCTGGTGTTTTGGAATTTAGATACCATTTATCCATAATAAGTATGGACTGATTGTTTATGGACTTTATTTCTTCATAGGAAAGAGATGTTTCTCCGACAACAAGATCAAGACGCCCCGGCCCTGAAGACAGAAGGTCGAGAAGAGAGCTTTTGAGGGTGCTGGTTTCATAGTCCCGGATTTCCAGGGTATCCCCCTCAATATAGATTCTGGCTGCATACTTAATATTGTTGGCATTGATGCATAATCCCAGTCTTATGTATTCCCCGTTTATCTGCAGATCCTGAGCTGTCCCGGGTTTTTCAAAGACGAGCAGGTTATCGTCGGGCATAATTACCTTGTTTGCCCTGTCCAGGACCAGGGTAAAAAGATAAAGGAAAACCCCTTCTTCAATCCTGGTAACAGGCTTTTCGTAGACAAAACCCTCAGCATCTCCGAATCCAAGCAGAGAGTTTATGATATCATAGAAAAAATGCCTGTCAAATTCGCAGATAACCCTTTTGCCATTTTTAACCGACCGGCATACAAGTACCGGAGCCTTGTATATGCTTGCAATCTGCGGGCTGTTTCTTAAAATATCCACAGAACAGGATGCGTTTATATTTATATCGTCGGATATTTCTTTCTTAATGCAGAATTTTATCTTCTGTGCACCGAAGTGAAGGATATCTTCATTGCTTAGAAGCTGGGGGTCGTCCGCATTTATCTTCACTCCATTAATATAGGTACCGTTGGTTGATCCGTTGTCGGTCAGGAACACTCCTTTGTCGGAAAGCTTGAATACCGCATGATCCCGGCTTATGTACCTTTCAATAATTACAATATCATTGTCCGGGGCTTTGCCCAGCCTGATTTCCTTTTTATCCATGGGATAGGAGAATACATTTTCCACAAGGTCCGCTTCCTTGCTGAACATGGACAATTCAACCCTGTCATGGAATTTGATAAGTATATGCTGTTCGCGGAAAAGGTTTTCAAGCTCCTGACCGAAATCAAAAAAGAGTTCCGAGCCCAACTGCCTTTTTACAGTGTTAACCTTATACTCCAGTTCTGAAACAGATCTTACATTTATGGGCAAGCTATTTCTGCTCATTTAATCTCCTATACTCATCATATTGCTTCTCGCTTTGAGATGCCGGCGGAACATCCCTTACCACCATGGCAAGGACTTCAAGGCCCCTGGCTACGAGGCTTTTTTCCAGGTCTGCCATTGAATCCTTGATGATTTCCCTGAGGACGGGATTTTCTGTAATAAATTCTGTTTTTATCCCTCCTCCCTCAGCAGTGACCACAAGCTTCAGGTTTTCAAATACATCGGATTTTATATTAATCTCCATTGATGCAGTATCACCCTTGCGGACTATGCGTGCAGATTCAACTATCCTGTTTATCAGGTTCTCATCAAGTTTAATACCGGCTTCGCCAGCTTTGTAGGTTTCCTTTATATTCTCAATCCCGGTCTTTTCAGAAAAGATACGGGGTATGGCAAAGCCCTCAAGCTTCTCGTCTTTTTCGTCTGGCTTCTTTCCCCTTTTCTCTCCATCGGTTTCCTGCTCGAATAATATGAGCTTTTTGGATTCCCCCTCACCATCCTTTTTAATTCCTGGCATAATGCCAGCATCATCCTTTGCTTTATAAACCCTGGCAAAAGACTTCTCTGTTGACTGTTTCGGGCCTTGGGTCTCCTTCTTTTCTCCGGATGATGTTTTCACTTTCGGGGTTGTTGACGACACCTTCTCCATTTCAGTCTTCTCCTTTACCCTTGAAATTATATATAAGGCTGGATATTTCATCCATTTCCTTCTGTTCCTTTTTATGCATCAGCAGTTTCTGCTCATTTATATAGTTTTCCTTGTGTTTAAGCATGGTTTTGTATTCCCTGGTAATTTCAAGGAGCCTGTCCTTTGCAGAATCAATCTCTTTTAGGGTATTCTTTTCTTCAATTCTTTTAAGTCTTTCAAGTTCCAGCTGTTCTTCAATGAAAAGGTCAACAGCCTTCATCTCTGCCTGGTGCACCTGAAT
>CAYSKJ010000177.1:0-6405 GCA_964431655.1 uncultured bacterium
CCTTTTGTCCAAAAAATCAAGAGCATTAAAAAAAATACGTATAATTCTATCAAAATATACCTTTTATGAGGAGGAATGATAAATGAGCGATTATAGGGACAGGGATAAAAACGGTTTCAGGAAAGTGATCAGGATTGCCGGTTTTGTAGTTCTGGGGATACTCGGGGCAGCCGTAATTGCCTTTCTTTTCGGATTTTTTGTTATGCTTCTGTGGAACTGGCTTATGCCTTCCATATTTGGAGTAAGGGAGATAAATTTCTGGGAAGCATTCGGATTTGTATTGCTTATAAAGCTGTTGTTCGGCGGTGAAAATGGAATTAATGTTAAAAATATCAGCCAGGAGAACAGAAGAAAAAAGCATGGTGATGTCTGTTATAAAACCAAAGCTGAGGATATGCCATGGCAAGAAGAATTAAAGACATGGAAACCCGATGGATCTGCTGAAAACTGGAAATATTTCGATAGTTACTGGAAAAAAGAAGGAAGGAAGGCCTTTGATTCCTATATAAGGAAAATTGTTGAGGGTCAGAAAAATGATGATTCCATCTAAGCCTTTTAGCCCAGGTTTCTAAAAAGGCATGCTATATTTCATTTATTTATGCAGGGCTATAAAGATAAAAATACACTGTTTAGATTAAGAGCCCGGGGAAATTAATGCCTCCAGAATCCCCTGGCCTGACACAAATTACTTCGGGCTCATGTATTCTATTTCGATGACACTGGGCAGATTAATTATTTTTCTTTCAGCAGATCCCTAATTTCTGTAAGAAGTATTTCCTCTCTTGAAGGCTCCGGAGGGGCAGCGGGGGCTTGCTCCTCTTTTCTTCTCAGGCTGTTCATAAACTTAATCATCATAAAAATGGCAAAAGCAATTATCAGAAAATCAAGCGCAACCTGAAGAAAGTTTCCATACCTGACTGCAACAGCAGGGATCTCAGCAACAGCATGTCCTGCGGCATCCACCGTTGCCGGTACAGAATCCTTCAGGACCAGTGCCAGGTCTTTGAAGTTAATACCGCCTATTAGCATTCCTATGGGGGGCATAATTATATCGTTTACCAAAGAAGCGACAATCTTTCCAAAGGCTCCACCGATAATAATCCCGACAGCCATGTCGACGACATTGCCTTTTACGGAAAAATCCTTGAATTCTTTAATAAGTCCCATGTAAATCTCCTTTTATTTTATTAAAGGCATCTATATTATTATTTTAAGCTATTATAAATTCTATGATTCATAAAGGAAACAAATAATCTTGTAATCCTCAGTTCTTTTGACATAATATATAAAAGCAAGATAAAGGGAGTGAATATATGGAGCAGTTAGCCAGTATTGCAAATAGGATTGCAGAGCCTTCAGGAGTACTTCTGCTGATGATATTCATGCTGGCAATTAATTCCTGGGTTTTCAAAAGATTAAAGGCTATACCTTCAGATGACAGCAATACCCGCAGGGCAATTTCCTCCTCTATCCTGCTTGCCGGTATGCTGGCTATAATTCTGACACTGCCAGTTGATAAGACCATAAAGGGCCAGATACTCAGTTTTCTTGGGATAATTATAAGTGCAGGCGTAGCTCTTAGTTCAACCACCATACTGGGCAACCTGATGGCAGGAGCAATGAACAACAGCATGAACCGTTTCAGGAATGGCGATCTTATTAAAATTGGGGATTTCCATGGCAGGGTTACAAAAAAAAGCATATTTCATATTGAGATACAGCTGGAAGACAGCAATTTTATTACCATACCTAATCTGTATATTGCTTCAAATCCTGTTAAACTCATACGCAGGTCAAATACTGTTATATCCGCATCAGTATCTTTGGGCTATGATGTATCAAGGATAAAAATAGAGGAATCCCTTAAAAAAGCAGCTATATCTGCAGGACTGCAGGAGCCGTATGTTTACATTACCGGTCTGGGAGATTATTCAGTTACTTATAAAATTCACGGTTTTCTCGATGACAGCAGTAAGTTTTTTACAACCAAGTCCATGTTAAATGCGATGGTTATGGATTGTCTTCATGAAAACTCCATAGAAATAGTATCACCTTCTTTTACAAACAGGAGGCAGGTAAACGAAAAAATATTCATCCCAGAAAGGGAAAAACAAGTTCAGAAACCAAAGCAGGAAGATGCTTCGCCTGAGGAACTTATCTTTGATGAGGCTATAAAATCAGGAGAGGTGGAGAAAAAAAAGGACTACCTTAAAAAGCTGGATAAGGATAAAGATGAGCTGAAAGAAAGACTAAAGTCCATGAAAGACGAAGAAGATATAAAAAGGATCAAGTCTTCAATAATGAGGATTGAGGAATTGAGAAAGAAAGTGGAGATAAACATTAAACAAAGTATTGAAAAGCAGAAAGATAAAAATTAGCATTTTAAGTATATTGTGGAAGACCCCTTTATGTTCTTATTAATTTTATATTTTGTTATTGCTGTAATTGTTTCTTTCCTTTGCTCAATTTTGGAGGCATCTCTTCTTTCAACCCCCAGGCTATTCCTGCTGGCAAATAAACAGGAGAAAAAGTCCTGGGCAGATCTATTCCTGTATTACAAAGAAAATATAGACAAGCCTTTATCTGCAATATTATCAATTAATACATTAGCAAATACCATCGGGGCGGCTGGCGTTGGAGCGCAGGCAGTCAGGGTTTTTGGAGAAATATACTTCGGGATAGCCTCGGCAGTTCTGGCTCTGATAATACTTATATTTTCGGAGATTATCCCAAAGACCGCGGGTGCAAAATACTGGCGATTTCTAGTCGGTATAACACCCTATCTAATAAAAATTATGATATTTATATCATATCCTTTAGTTATCATATCTGCTTTTATTACTAGAATCATCGCAAAAGAAGATAAGACTCCTGCAACAAGCCGCCAGGAAATATCAGCTTTAACCAGGGTTGGTGCAGATGAGGGGGTTTTTTCCAGCGAAGAGAACAAAATCATTCAAAATGTTGTTAAGCTAAAAAATGTAAAGGTTAAAGAGATAATGACACCGAGGGTCGTTATGGTTGTCGCAGATGAAATGCTGTTTCTCAGGGACTTTCTCAGAAGCAGGGATTATCTGAGATATTCTCGTATTCCTGTATATAGCAATTATCCTGAAAAAATTTCAGGTTATGTCCTCAGGCAGGAGGTGTTTGAAAAACTGGCTCTTGATCAGCCGGAACTAAGGCTGAGAGATGTCAAAAAAGAAATTATCATTGTCCCTTATACAAAAACCCTGTTCGGAGTATGGGAAACACTGCTGGAAAAGAAGGAGCATCTGGCTATTATTGTTGACGAATACGGAGGCATTGATGGTCTTGTAACAATGGAGGATATAATAGAAACCCTTCTGGGGCTTGAGATTCTTGATGAGAAGGATACTATATCAAATATGCAGAATTATGCCCTTGAACGATGGAAAAGCAAGCAGGCAAAGTACAGATTTCTGGATGATCTGGACCGAGATTTATAGGCAAATGGTTTCCTGCTTAATCTGTAAATTATAATTTGATTTTAAAAAACTTTATTATAACATTTAATGATATTGTGAGTATGATATAAAAGACTTCCAGAAAAAACCGCCGCCTGGAAGGCTTATAAAATTTGGCGGTAAAGAAAGGAGACGGAAATATGGAAGAAACAAAAATGAGTATGCCACTACTGGGTGACCAGTTCCCCGAGCTCAAGGTCCAGACTACCCACGGGCCAATGAATATACCTGGGGATATGAAGGGCAGCTGGTTTGTATTTTTCAGCCATCCCGCTGATTTTACACCGGTATGTACCACTGAGTTCGTAGCGTTTCAGAAAAGATACGAAGAATTCGAGGCTCTTAACTGTAAGCTTATCGGAATGTCTGTTGACCAGATATTCTCTCACATCAAATGGGTGCAGTGGATAAAATCTGAACTGGGAATAGAGATAAAATTTCCGGTAGTTGCTGCAAATGATGCGGTCGCAATGAAACTTGGCATGCTTCATCCCGGCAAAGGTACAAACACCGTAAGAGCGGTATTCATCGTAGATCCAAACGGTAAAGTCCGCCTTATAATGTATTATCCCCAGGAAATAGGCAGGAACATGGATGAAGTGGTTCGTGCCGTAAAAGCACTTCAGACATCAGACAAACAGGGTGCGGTTCCTGCGGGCTGGCCGAACAATGAGCTTATCGGCGACAGGATTATTGTTCCGCCTCCGAACAATGAGAAGGACGCTGAAAAACGCTGCCAGGAATATGAATGCTATGACTGGTGGTTCTGCCACAAACCTCTGAAAAAATAATTCCTTATAAAAAGGGGGAAATGGCAGGCTTCTTGCTGTATCCCCCCCTAATCTGACTTTCAACTGCCGATTATTAACTATCTTGACATAATATGGCTCAATGGGTAATTTTATTATATATTTAGTACGCTGTCCTTTGTTTAAGGCCATAAACTATTTTAAATATATAATTTTTAAAGGAGAACCAGATGAATATTTCAAAAAGAGTGTCCTCTATGGGTGAATCCGCAATCCATGAGATGACAAGGCTGTCCGGCAGATACGATGATGTAGCGTTTCTCTCCTGGGCAAAACCGATGTCCGGGACTCCGGAACATATTGATCAGGCTGTAACAAAAGCCATAAAAAGCGGAAAGTGCGGTGGGTATTCTCAAAGCGAAGGCCTTGTTGAACTCAGGCAGGAAATTGTTAAAAAGCTAAAAAGAGATAATGATATTTCTGCTGATATATCAGAAATTATTGTAACCATAGGGGCTGTAGAGGGACTGGCAGCAGCTGTAATGGCTGTTATTGACCCCGGGGATGAAATTATACTGCCTGACCCTACCTACTCAACTCATATAAGGCAGGTGGAGCTGGCATCCGGGAGACCGGTACTTATACCACTGCTTGTAAAAAGCGGTTACAGGCTGGACCTTGAGAAGATAGAAAATGCCATAAATTCCAGAACCAGGGCTATTATGTACTGTTCCCCAAGCAATCCCACAGGAACAGTGTTTTGTGAGAATGAACTCAGAAAACTGGCAAAAATAGCTGTCGAACATAAGCTTAGCATTATTACGGATGAAGCCTATGAGTATTTTGTTTTTGATAATAATAAGCATTTCAGCATTGCTTCGATTCCAGGGATGAAAGATCATGCAATCAGTGTTTTCACTCTAACGAAATCCTATGCGATGACAGGCTGGAGAATTGGGTATCTGCATGCGGCAAAGAATATGGCAGAGCAGATCAAAAAAGCGCATATCCCCTTTGCCATATGTGCTCCTGTAGTATCCCAATATGCAGGCATCGCAGCCTTGAAAGGCTCTCAGGACTGCATTAAAGAATTCAGGTCCCATTATCTAAAAGCCAGGAACCTTATGTGTCAGAGACTTGATAATCTTGAGGACCATTTTTCCTATGTAAGGCCCGAGGGTTCTTATCTCATGTTTCCCAGGCTATTGAGTCAAGAATACCTGGATTCTCTATCCTTTTGCAGAAAGCTTCTGGAAAAGGAAAGGGTATCCACTACACCGGGAGTGGCTTTCGGTCCTTCAGGTGAGGGGCATATACGCCTGTCCTTCTGCGTGGATGATGATATGATAAATAAGGCCTTTGACCGCATGGAGCGGTTTTTTAAGGCATAATTGCTATTATGAACATGGAAGTATCTTTTGATGTCTGATATACTAATGGAGCCCATAGGAACCATACATACCCCTTATATAGATACAGCTCCCCGTCAGCCGAAACCCGGGGATACTGGCCTGTTCTTTATCGAGCTTTTTGAAGAATACATCGAGGGATTGATGGACCTTAAAAGCTTCCGGTATCTTTATATTCTTTTTTATCTGGACCGCCGTTCCGGTTCTGTATCCATGACAGCCAGGCCTCCTTTTGCAGGGGGACGCACTGTCGGGGTTTTTGCCAGCAGATCTCCTTCTCGTCCCAACCATATAGGGCTCAGTATTGTGAAATTGAAAGATATAAAAGGAAATAAAGTTTTCATATCACCGATAGATGCTCTGGACAATACTCCATTGCTGGATATAAAGCCCTATATAAGGAACCTGGATATAAAAGAGGATTCAAACAGCGGATGGGCTGATGAGCTGCAGACTTAAGGCAGATTTTATACTTGAAATTTAGCTGTTTTATTATAGAAGTATAGATAATTCTAACAGGGAGGTGTGATATGGGTAAGAACAGAGAGAAATGGACATCCAGGGCGGGTTTTATCCTTGCTGCAGCAGGCTCAGCCGTAGGCCTGGGCAATATCTGGAGATTCCCATATATATGCGGTGCTAGCGGGGGGGCGTTTTTCCTTATTCTTTACCTGTTCTGCATGTTTATTATCGGCTACCCCATGATGGTCACAGAGAAAAACAAAAGCACGAAAACTAAAAAAAAAACCAAATGAGCAA
>CAYSKJ010000178.1:0-6393 GCA_964431655.1 uncultured bacterium
GGGGACATTTCTATTTTGCTCAATGGGGACATTATCATTTTGGTACAACAGAAAAACACTGAATGCAGTTCTCATATTAATGAAAGGCCCCGCAGAACCATTATTCCTGCTGAAAGAGTAAATATTGACCCCATGGTGGATACCAGGACTATATTTCCAGCAAGCTTTGAGTTGGCTCCCATTGTCTCAGCCATAATAAAGCTTACAATAGCTGTGGGGCATGCAAAAAGTATAAACATGATGCCAAGTTCTTCTCCCCTGAAACCGGCCACATAAGCCCCGGCACTCAGAAATGCCGGCAAAATTACAAGCTTTACAGCGGAGGAAAAAAATGCAAGTTTTGATGCCTTCCTGATACTTTTGAGATTGAGAGAGCCACCAATCCCAACCAGGGCCATGGGAAGAGCAAGGTCTGATATATAATTCCCTGATTCAAGGAGAATCCCGGGAAGTCTGATCTTAAAGAAGGAAAAAGGCAGTCCAATAATTACGGATACTACCAGTGGATTCAAAAGGATTTCCATTATTGTTGCCTTCATGTTTATTTTTTTGTCTTTGTGCAGGGGTATGGTCAGGGCTATTACAGCCAGTACATTATAAAGCGGTATTATAAAAGCCAGAAGCACCGTTGCATCACCCAAAGCCTCTCTTCCAAAGAGATTTGCTACAACAGCCAGGCCTATTATTGCAAAATTACCGCGGAAAGCTCCCTGCAGAAAGGATGCTCTGTCCCTGCCATTTTTTATAAGGGTAGAGGATATCAAAAGAAGTAAAAAGAATGATAAAATTGTCGCCAGGTAGATATAGATTACTTCTGAGGCTGAAATTGCTTCGCTTAGATCAAGGTCAACAAGCTTCAGGAATATAAATACAGGCAGGGATACATTGAAAACAAACCTGGATGTTATATCCACAAAGTTTTCATTGATAATTTTCAGCCTCCTGGATACATATCCGGCGGTAATAATAATAAATACCGGGGCGACAGTACCTGCGGCAAAAATGATATTATCAGCGATATTCATCAACCCTGAGGAAAACCTTCCCTTACCAAGTAATTCCATATATTTTAAAAAAAATTCAAGGATTGTCCATCAAATTTACATCAGCATGCATAGTTTATATCAGCCGGAAAATATCCCTAAACATGCTAAAATCCACAATATTCTAACATTTAAATTGATAAAACGTAATTGTTTTATAATAAAAAACAACCAGTTCAGGAGGAATTATATGAAAAAGATTCTGATTTTTCTTCTGATTTTACCTGTAATTATCATGCAGGCAGAGGAAGCCAAAAACCCTCTTTCAATGAAGGGTTTTAATGATGAGGCAGTCTTTTTGCTTTACAAAAACGAGGCAAAACTGGGAGCCATAAAATCAAAAATCAGTCCGGATGGCCGATACTCCCGCAATTTTTCCCTCAGTCTCGGGGGACAGGAATTATCCATGGATACAGATATCTATGGCGATACCGAAGGGTTTTGGGAGCTTATCGAAATGACCGTCCCCGGTGATGAAATTACGGTAAAGAGAACAGGGGATAAGGCAGAATATTCCCTAAAAAGCCGGGATACGACCTATTCTGTCAGCCTTCCAGCCGGACATATACTGTATGATAATACAGGACCCGGGCTGGAAAGCTTTATGCTGTGTGCTTATGAGCATGACAGGGGCGGCAGGCAGACCTTTTCCAGATATATAATCCCTTCGGCTGTGCTGGATTCTGAGCTTGAATATAAGGGAGAAAGAAAGGTCTCGATCAATCAGAAGGATATGAGCTTTATGGTATATGATTTTAAGCTGGCAGGAATCTCAATGGAAATATGGGCTGATAAGGAGGCAAAGATATATTATATTGATGTGCCTGTCCAGTATGCTGCTTTTGTAAGGGAAGGTTATGAGGGACTTATGGTACAGAAAGCGCAGGATGAGACAGTATCATCCCCTGATTATTCCTTTGTGAAGGAAGAGGTACTTATTCCCATGAGGGACGGGACCAGGCTGGCAACGGATATATACCTTCCCCAGTCTGATACTGGTGAAAGTTTTCCCGTCATTCTTATTAGAACACCCTACAGCAAGGAAATGAACTATTTGAATGGCGATTACTGGGCCAGGCGCGGATATGCCGTAGCCATTCAGGACTGCAGGGGAAGATTTGGTTCAGAGGGTGTATGGGAACCGTTTATCCATGAGGCTGAAGACGGGTACGACAGTGTTGAATGGCTTGCGTCCAGGGAATGGTCTAATAAGAAAGTGGGCATGATCGGGGGTTCCTACCTTGGATGGGTTCAGCTCTGGGCAGCTTCCATGAAGCCTCCGCATCTTGTGACTGTAATACCCAATGTTGCTCCGCCGGACCCTTTTTATAATATACCCTATGAATACGGGACCTTCTTTATACTGGGTTCCATATGGTGGGCTGAGATACTGGAGAGCGAAGCAACTGCTGACCTGTCAGGAAAAACCCTTCAGAAGATATCTGAACGCAAGTACGAGGAGATATTGAGAAAACTTCCGGTAATAGACCTGGACAAAGAGATATTCGGAAGGGAAAACCCCTACTGGAGGAAGTGGATAAAGCATAATACCAACGATGGATACTGGGAAAAAGCAAATTTCATGGAAAAGCTGAAAGAGCTTGACATCCCTGTATTTCTGCAATCCGGCTGGTTCGACGGTGATGGTATCGGGAGCAAACTGAACTACATGGCCCTTAAAGAATCAAAAAGCCCTTATTTAAAGCTCATCCTTGGCCCCTGGGGTCATACTGACCAGTCATCCAGCAGTATAGATGATTTTGATTTCGGCGAAACGGCGGCCATTGACCTGCAGAAGCTTTATCTAAGATGGTTCGACCGCTTCCTGAAAGGCATTGAAAACCAGATTGAAAGAGAGCCAATGGTCAAGATATTTACAATGTTTTCCAATGAATGGCATGAGGGAGATACATATCCCCTTGCCAGCACAGAATTCACTCCTCTATATTTAAGCAGTAATAAAGGTGCTAATTCATCAAAGGGGGACGGCCTTTTGTCCTTTGAAACAGTAGATGATAAAAGGGATTTTGATTCATATAAATACAACCCTGGAGATCCCACCCCCTGGCCGGCTTATTACTATAAGAGCAAAGAGGAGCTGGAAGAAGAGCAAAAGGGCACTGTAGACCTCGAAGAAAGGAGGAAAATGGTAAAGGCCTTTCATAGCAAGGTTACCGATTCAAGAAATGACATTCTTGTATACCAGACAGAGCCTCTCAAAGAGGAGATAACTGTAGGGGGACCTGTAAGTGCGGTTCTTTACGCCTCTTCTTCCGCTGTGGATACCGACTGGTTTATATCCTTTATGGATGTGGATGAAGATGGAAATATATTTCCCCTTACCAGGGGCACCATAAGGGCCAGATTCAGAAACTCCGCAGAAAAGCCTGAACTTCTAGAAAAAAACAAGGTTTACAAATACAATATTGATCTTTGGCAGACTGGTATAACCTTCCAGAAGGGACACCGCATAAGAATAGAGGTCTCATCCGCTCTATTCCCCGCGTTTTCAAGAAATCTGAATACAGGTGGACACAATGAAATGGAAACGAAATACAAAAAAGCAAAGCAAAGGATATACCATGCTGAAGATTATCCTTCCCATATTCTTCTGCCGGTCCTTAAAAACCTGAAAAACTAATTATATGGGCTTTCCCCTGACAACCGGGGAAGGCCCTGTACCTGTTACTGATTATGCTACGGCAGTTCAGCAGACAGCATGAAAAGTATTGCCTGGATTTATTCCTGTATTAAAGCTTCTTTTTCAAATCCTGCTTGTCAATGGCATGTTTTAGAGCCTCATCAGGGGTTATTTTGCGCTTGTTCACCAGCTGGGAGAGATAATCATTAAGCAGGATATTGCCCATGGCCTTGGATGTCTGCATTGCTGATGGTATCTGGGTGAGCTTGCTTTCCCTGATCATATTGGCAATGGCAGGATTGACTATAAGAACCTCAAGGGCAGGTATAGTGCCGCCCTTTGTTTTTCTGCACATGGCCTGGCATACGATAGCCCTGACATTATCAGCCAGAAGGGAGCGAATTTTGTTCTGCTGTTCCGTTGGAAATACCTGAATTATCCTCTCTATGGTGGACACAGCTGTCGGTGTGTGCAGGGTTGCAAAAACCAGATGTCCTGTATTGCTTGCTTCCAGTGCCAGGTTTATGGTTTCATAGTCCCTCATTTCGCCTACCAGTATAACATCCGGGTCTTCTCTGAGCCCGAACCTTAGGCCGTCGCTGAAGGTTCTTACATGGGTATTTAATTCCCTCTGGTTGACAAGAGAGCTTTTGCTCGGATGAATATACTCTATCGGGTCTTCCAGGGTTATTATGTGCTTATTGTAGTTTTCATTTATATGATTGATAAGGCAGGCCAGGGTTGTGGTCTTACCGCATCCTGTAGGGCCGGTTACCAGGACAATGCCGTTGGGATTGTCGCACAGCTTCGTAAGCATATTGGGAAGTCCCAGTTCCTCAAAGGAAAGTACCTTGCTGGGTATCATCCTTATAGCTGCATTCACGCCGTTAAAATCACAGTATACATTTATTCTGAAACGGCTGTTGCCGGCTGAATGGGCAAAGTCAATGCTGAAATCTCTCTTGAAATCCTGCTTCTGCCTTTCTGAAAGTACCGGCTCAATCATATCCCATACCTCGGTATCTGAAAAGGGACTGCTGTCTCTTATCTGCACAATTTTCCCGTCAATTCTCCAGCATGGGGCCTGGTCTGCTGAAAGGTGCAGGTCCGAAGCCCCTTCAGCCTCCATTCTCTCAAGGATATCATTAAATGCCTGGGGTTCAGCTTTCTTTTTCTTTGGCTTTGTTTCTTTTACCGGCATAAGGTGCTTTAGCTGTTCATTAAAATAACCGATGGATATCTTGACACCCTTTATCTCCATGCCCGGTATCATTTTTTCTATGGCAGCCAGGAGTTCAGGACCCGGGTAATCTACAAAGCCCACGGCTATTACATTACCTGCGGTCTTTATAGGTAAAGCGCGATGTCTAATAATGAAATTCAGGGGAAGGTAGGAAATTGCAGATTTGTCCGGTTTTTCTGGCTCAGTTCCGGCTTCCTGCTGGGGGAATCTCCCAGAAAGCCTGTAAAGCCTTGAAGCAAGTGCTTCGCTTAAGACCATGGGGAAACCCGGTATCTTTTCTATGGCATGGGGCAGGACTTCTTTGCCGAACCGCGCCAAAAGGCAATCTCCACAGGCAGTAACTGTCGCTGATCGCTTTTCATTCAGCAGAACTCCAACTTCTCCGATAATATCTGTTTTTTTGTGCGAACCTATTTCCATCATCCGGCCCTGGCTGTTCAGCTCGATAAAAACCCTTGCTTCACCCTCTATTAGTATATAAAAGCTGTCAGCCTTCTCCCCGGTCTTTATTATGATCTCGTCACCGCCATAGCTGACAAGTTCGGCATATTTCATTACCTGTTTTATATGTTCAAGTTTGAGATTGCCGAAAAGATCTGAGCTTTTGAGGACTTCCAGAACCTGGTTAAAATAATGGTTTTCTAATGGGATAACTTTCATTGAGAACCTCCTATTAGGTTATATATAAGAATATTATCTCAAAGCTATGCCAGGTGAACTAAAGTCACTATAATATTAAAGGAAATTTTGCCTTAAAGCAATTATTTTATTGAACATCTTCATAAAAATAAATGTTCAGCCTGTTTCATGATAAGAGCCTGAAAACCACTTTAATTAATATCTTTAAAAATAATGGTCAAAATAAAGATATTTTTCTTGCAATACATGATTTTTATGCTATGTATAATCATTCTTTGAAGAATTTATTCCTCAGAGAAGAAAAAAAAAGAAAGCTAATGGATTTAGCTAAGGAGAATTTATGTCAGTCCAAATCTATGTTGGGAATCTTCCATATTCTATTAACGAGGATACCCTAAAAACTGCTTTTGAAGCTTATGGTACAGTTGAAACATCCAAGATTATCACTGATCAGTACACCGGAAGATCAAAAGGCTTTGGTTTTGTTGAAATGGCTTCCCAGGAAGAAGCAGACAAGGCCATTGAGAATCTTAACGATTCTCTAATGGATGAAAGGAAGATCAAGGTTAGTATTGCCAAGCCCAGAGAAAACAGGGAAAGAAAAGGCAATTTTCAGTCAAGAAGATATTAAGGAATTTATTATATAATTCCAGACTAAACGACAACTTCCTAAAAAAAGGGGCGCTGTAAAGCGCCCCTTTTTATTTGTACTTTGCCTGATAAGAACCTGGCTTATGTTCAGATTCTGCAGAAGGTATTTGTTTAATTTTTATATCATAAACAGGTTTATTTCTTTAATATTCCGTTTTACAAAATATCAAAAATAT
>CAYSKJ010000179.1:0-6308 GCA_964431655.1 uncultured bacterium
ATGGCATCGGGATCCTTCTGCACTGTACACCCGCATAAACCTACACGTAAAGCGGGATTTAACCGTTTCTGCTTCAGCATTCTCCCCAGAAGGGACATCATCTTTTGTTCAGCCTTCTCCCTGACGCTGCAGCTGTTCAGGATTATAACATCGGCACAGAGCGGGCTGTCAGCCTCAAAAAAACCGTTGGAAAAAAATATGTGCATGATGCGTTCGGAGTCAGTCTCATTCATCTGGCATCCGAAGGTTTTTATATACAGGCTTTTAGTCCCCATCTTCAAAAAACTCAGCCAGGTCATCTCCCCTGATGGGGGTTGTGCCCACCCTCCTAATAACAATACCGGCGGCAATGTTTGCCAGATGGGCTGACCTCAGGGTATCAAAACCACTTGCATAACCGGCTGTAAACAAGGCTATAACTGTATCGCCGGCGCCGGTAACATCATAGACATCCTTAGCCTTGGTCTTTATATGGGTGACAGGATTCTCCCTGTCGCGGGTAAAGAGCATCATCCCGGCTTCTCCGAGGGTAAGGAGAATATTCTTTATACAGGAGCCTTCCAGTATCTCCATACCTACATTCTTTATCTCGCCAAGGTCATCCAGAGAAATCCTCCTGCCTACAAAATTCTCTATCTCTTTTAAATTCGGGGTAATTATGAAGCTCTCATCATAGACATGCAGATCCGTCTTTTTGGGATCAATGGTTATGATTTTGCCCTTCCTGTTACATATATTAATGCATTCCCTTATGAGCTCTCCGGTTACAAAACCTTTATTGTAATCCGAAATTATTACTGCATCATAACTGTCTATTATCCCGGCAAGGCTTTTTAAGGCATCCTGGATTATTTCTCCCCTTACACTTATGGTAGATTCTCTGTCAACCCTTACTACCTGCTGATTATGGGCGATAATCCTTGTTTTTGTACTGGTGGGACGTGTGCTGTCAGTCATGAGATGATTGAAATCAATGCCGGCCTTTTCAAAGAGCGCCTCCATCTTTTTCCCGCTGAGATCATCCCCTACAACCCCCATAATACTAGTAGCGGCACCTATGGAGGAAAGATTGTTGGCGACATTTCCTGCACCCCCGAGCCGGTAGTTCTCTTTATCAAGTGCAACAACAGGCACCGGAGCTTCAGGGCTTATCCTTTCAACCTTGCCCCAGACATAATGGTCAAGCATTACATCCCCTATGACAATTATTTTCTTAGAGCGGATGCCTTCTAAAAAAACCCTTATATCACCCCTGTTAAAATAAAGGGACCTGTCAGCCATGCCGGACTCCTTATAAGTTATTCTAATGCAATATAAATTATATATCTGGGGCTCCAAGTCAATTAATTTCTAATAAACTCCCGTCGTGCAAATTTTAATTTGACTATTGGGAAAAATTACTGAATTATCCATTATACTGAATTTTTTGGAGAATAATATGTTGAGCAAAGCAGCCGGAAACCTTCTGGGATCCATCGGAAATACGCCGATCGTCCAGCTTCACAGGGCAGTTGAAAATTGCAGGCCGAATGTGTATGCAAAGCTTGAATTCATGAATCCGGGCGGAAGCATCAAAGACAGGATAGCCCTGTACATGATAGAAAAGGCCGAAAGAAAGGGCCTGTTAAAACAGGGATACACCATAGTCGAGAACTCTTCCGGGAACACAGCTATAGGGCTTGCCATGGTAGCCCTGCAGAAGGGCTATGGTGCAAAGATAATAATGAGGGACAGCACCAGCAGGGAAAAGATAGAAATTGTGAAAAACCTCGGCGCAGAAGTAATTCTGGTCAACAGCAGGCTGGATCCCGGCCACCCGGACTCCTATAATAATATTACTCCGAGAATTGTAAAGGAGACCGCTGACTGTTATTTCCCGGACCAGCACAATAATCTGGACAATAATGAAGCCCATTATATGACCACAGGACCTGAAATATACAGGCAGATGGACGGAAAAATAGACTGTTTCATAGCAGGAATCGGGACCGGGGGAACAGTCTGCGGGGCAGGGCGATACCTTAAAGAGATGAACCCCGGTATTAAAGTAATAGCCGTCGACGTAAAGGGTTCTATCTTTTATGACTATTTTCATTATAAAAAAATAGTAAAATCCGAACGTTACTTTCTTGAGGGCCTGGGGGACGAGTTTCTCATAAAATGCCCCCAGTTTGAGTATATTGACGAAATGCTTCAGGTCACTGACAGTCAGGCATTCCATTGGACCAGAATCCTGGCTGAAAAAGAGGGGATTATTGCCGGGGGGTCAAGCGGAGCAGTACTGTGGGCAGTGAACGAGGCAAGCAAAAAGATGGACAGTAAAGCAAATATCGTAGCCATCATTGCAGATTCAGGCTACAGGTACATGAGAACCATATATAATAACGATTGGCTGAAGGAAAACAACCTTCTTTAAGCATTTCAGGCCCGCCTGAAAAAGGCTCAGCGCATAATTCCTAGCCCAGAGAATTTGCCAGCATCTCAAGTACTCTCTCTGCCACAAATCTGCCATGTATATTCTCAAAGGCCTCAAATCCTGGCGATTCGTTTATCTCCAGAAAGACAGGGCTTTTGTCCTTTTTTATTATATAATCAATGCCTGCAAACCTGAGGCCGGTTTTTTTCATCAGCTGTAATGACTGGTCTATAAGTGCTCTTTCCGGGTCATATCCTGAAACATTCCCCCCCCGGTGAAAATTGGCCCTGAATTCATCCTTTCTGGAAACCTTGGAAAAAGCCCCTAAAAATTCATTATCAAAGAAAAGAAGCCTGACATCATAAAGCCTTTCCGATTTGTCAATGAAGTGCTGTATGATAAATATCTCGTTCTTATCCCAGAGATAGTCCGATATGGCCTGCATAGTGCCTGCATCTCTTGCAAGCATTACCCCTATTCCCTGAGTTCCGGTCTGGATTTTGACTATAAAGGGGGGCCTGACCTTTCCCGCAATGTGAGCACTGAGGTCCGATGCATAAGCCGGAAAAAAGGTGACCGGAATCTCAATTCCAAGTTCCCGGGCAATATTCAGGGAAATGAACTTGTTTTTACCATAAATGACTGAATCAAAGGGATTTATAAGAGGGATAGCGCATGCCTTGCAGTAATGGCCTACCAGATACCCGAAAGCATAGCCCCTGACTCCGAAACGGTTTATTACTGCTGTGGGGACTGGCAGAGGCTTGTTTTCAGCATACATCTGGAATTTGCTCTTATTATCCAGCTTTATCGAGACAGCCAGGGGATTGATATATTTCATATCAATTGCCAGCTTACCAGCCGCATCCATAAACCGTCTGGTGGTATAGAGATTTATATCTTTGCTTATTAAAAGGATAGTCATAGCAGGCTGTAAAAGTTTTCCCGGACCATCCGGCAAACGCTGTTACGTATGATACCAAAGGCCTGGCGGTAATAAATGAAATCCATGCCGAAAGGGTCCGGTATCTCCCTGTGGATAAAATTCCCGTCAATCATATCGGCGAGAAAATATACCCTGCTGTGAGGAGATACCCTGTTAATATACCGCCTGTGGGTATTGTCCAGCACAATAATAATCCCTGAATCCCGTATAATCTCACTGGTTATCATGGTTGACCGGAAATCTGTGCTATCAATCCCCATCTCCTCCAGAAGCACTGCCATGCACTGAGTTATTGGTTCACCGTCTATGGTGTTGATACCGGCTGATGAAATATTGAGTCCCTGGAAAGCCGTACCCATAATATATTGCCTGGTCAGAAGCATAGCCGACGGACTCCTGCAGATATTTCCGGTACAGACAAAAAGTATGTTTATATTTCCCCCCATTTCTTCTCCAGTGCCCTGTAAATCTCCTCTTCTGTATCGGGAGAGACAAACTCAAGCCTTATCCGCAGGTAGAATAAATCCCTTTCAAGAAGGCATTTATGCTTATTAAGCTTATAATAATCCTTCTGTGTTGTCAAATAGAAATCAAAATCCAGGTTTTCTGTTTTCCCTTTTATATTCATTATATCATTGCTGCTGTAGCCATAGTGATCCCTGTAATTAATAATGTCCGCTGTTTCTATGCCGAAGGAAAGGCATGTATCATAAAAGGACCTATTATTTCCTATACCCGAGATCAGCACAGCCTTTTTCCTGCCCTGTATTTTTCTGCAGCTATTGCCGGCAAAAATACCCTCTGCAATGTATTCTGCATAATATATGGGTTTTCCGAAATTTTTCAGGTATGATTCCAGGTTTTCATCCTTACTGCTTTTTGTAACAATGAAGCAGTCTGCGTACCTCAAAGTCCACAGGGGCTGGCGCAGGGGGCCTGCCGGAAGAAGTCTTTTGTTACCGAAAGCTCTCATGCCGTCAATAGCGACACATTTATAGGAATAAAGGTCTCTATGCCTGAAAGAATCATCAAGTATCACAGCATCTGCTTTGTGCAGATGGTATGCATCCCTGAGCATGGTTCTCCTGTCCCTTCCAACCATAAGAAGAGAGCCTGGAAGCATATTTTTTATCATACAGGGTTCATCCCCTATAATACCCCAATTCTCACTCTCCTGCCCGGACCTGATAACTATGGTCTTTTTAGATTTCCTTCTGTATCCCCTGGAGAGCACCGCAATATTTCTGAAGCCTTTCTTCTCCATCAGCCTGTATAATTGAATTGCGAGGGGGGTTTTCCCAGTGCCGCCGAGGCTGATATTGCCTACCGATATCACTGGAACCGGAATTTTCAGCAAATTTTTCTTCGATGTTCTATGATAGCTTGCATAAAATCCAAGCCGATAAAGAAATTCGAATGGTTTCAGGAAGGTCAGTGCCAGTCTTTCTGCCAGGCTGCTGTATTTTCTCCTGTTTATAAACTCCTCATACCTGGTGTATATCTTTGATAATCCCATCTCTGACTGCCTTTTGAGTTTTGCCAAGGGCTCCCCGGTTGTCCTCCAGGACTTTTTTCGCATTCTGCCCCAGGTACATCCTGTAGTCTGCATCTTCTATAAGCCGTAAAAATGACTTATAAAGCTCTTTTTGATCCTTTACAATAAGAACCGCATCCTGGACTAGAAAATCATTAACTATACCTGAAAAATTATGGTAATGCTTTCCTGTCACTATGGCCCTTGACCAGAAGGCTGGTTCAAGTATATTATGCCCGCCTATCCTTACCAGCGAACCTCCCACAAAGGCGATATGCCCTGCTCCGTATACATACTTGAGCTCTCCCAGGGTATTAAGGATGAGGATATCCCATGACTCCATGCTTTCAGGACCCGGTTCCCTTTTAACCGTATCAAACCCTGCATCGGAAAAACGGCTGTAGACATCCTCAAAACGATGGGGATGCCTGGGGGCAATAATCATTCTCAGGTCTTTAAAATCGTTTTTCAACTGCCTGTATGTGTTGGCAAGCATAGCCTCTTCCTCTTCAAAAGTGGAACCGGCGACAATGACAATATCCTGTGATTTCAGTCCAAGTTCCTGCCGGTATTTTTCAATATTTTTTTCATCCTGGAAATCTGAAAGGTCATACTTTATGTTTCCCGTTTCAAGCATCTTTGCCCTGTCCACTCCAAGCTCTGCGAATTTCGGCATTTCAGATGCTGACTGCAGGAATATCCTTTCAAACCGGTTAAGCAGGGGCCCGAAAAAGAATCTCATTCTCCGGTAGCTGGGGAATGATCTTTCTGATAATCTGGCATTAACGAGGTATAGCTTTACACCTGCCTGTTCTGCCTGGAAGATGAACTCAGGCCATATCTCTGTTTCAATGAACAGGGACGCCTGAATATTATGGTTTTTCATAAAACTTCTGACAAACATGTAATTATCCAGGGGGAATGCCGCCACATTAAGCCCTTCCTGCCTGTTCAGGTATTTGAAACCTGAATCGGTTATGGTGGTGTAGAGAATCTCAAAATCCTTATTCAGAGATGCCCCCAGCTTGTGCCCAATCATAGCCTCACCGAGGCTGACGCCATGTATATGGATACAGGGAGCTACAAGATGTTTTTTATAAATGCCTATACGCTGGAGGGCATGGTAAATTTTTCTTTTTTTAATAATGCTGTAAAGAATGTAATAAATGCAGATAAAGGGTATACCCAGCAGTCCGGCAAAATTATAGATGAATCTAAGCATCGTAGGTTTTCTGGCTATTCCTCCTCGTCATAACGAAATGGCCCGGGATTCCTGAAGCTGTTATCCTTACCCCTGTTTTTTATGCTGTATATTATAAACAGCACAAAAAAGACAAGAAAGGAAATAATCAAACTGAGAAAGATATATATAAGGGCATCGAGCATTTTTATTTTTTCCTTCTCAGCATCAT
>CAYSKJ010000180.1:0-6242 GCA_964431655.1 uncultured bacterium
CCCCGCTGCTGTCAATCCCGCTGGGATTTATAAATCTTAGGGATGATTCACCCTGCCTTAATGCCTTGAATGTTACATTGCATACAAGCCCGCTTCCTGTAACGCCCTGACTCTGTCCAAGGATGGTATAACCAACTACCAGCCGTCCGGGATAATTCTGCTCCAGGCTGGCAATAAAGCTGGTCTGCATACCGCTGTTCCTCAAAAATCCTCCTTCACTGCTGTCTAGGTAGAGCATAAGCGTGGGGTCCCAGGTTAAAGTAAAGGCAGTTCCGTAGAGATCCTCTATCTCTTTCACAGAGACACTGATGGTAAAAACATCATCAACAGCATTTGCAAGGGAAATGTAGAAGCTGTTTGGCGGTATATCCGCAGAATCGGGCTCAAAATTTATAAAATAATTCTGTTCATCATCAGAATCATCATCACCAAGCATGACGCATCCCTGAAGGCAAATCATAAAAAATATTAAAGCCAGTGTGAAAGAAATAACTGCAGGCCGGTTAATCTTGATCATTTAATAATCCCCCTGATAATATTTTCAACTCTGTTATATAAAGAAACAGCATTCCTGGAATCTCTGAACCCGCCCTGTGCAAGGTCAGGTCTTCCACCGCCTTTCCCGTCTACAGTATCCAGCAAGGCTTTTAATATTTCATTTGCATTATAATCGTTTTTCAGATCTTTTGTTATTCCGCAAAGAACAAATGGAGTGCCGGAGCAGGAGACGATAATTATTACAGCCATGCTGGTTCTCTGTTTTATATTATCCATGAGAATCTTTAGGATTCTGGGTTCCTTTTCTTCAGTCTTATACCTGATAAGGCTTATGCCATTGATTGATACTGCATTTTTAATGATCTGGCTTATTTCCGAATTAAGAAGCTTAAGCTTCAGAGATTCCATCTCTTTATCCATAGATTTGAGCCTTTCGTTCATATCCCGTACATACTCTGTAATACCAGAATCACCCTTTATAAATTGCGTTTTAAGGATCTTTTCCGTAAGGAACAAATCCTGAACCCTTTTAAAAAGATGAAAACCCGTTATGGCCTCAATTCTACGTATACCACTGGCTATTGCCGACTCCTGTGTAATCTTAAACATGCCTATTTCTCCTGTATTGGAAATATGCGTACCTCCGCATAGTTCTATGGAGAAATCCCCTATCCTGATAACTCTGACAACATCCTCGTATTTTTCTGTAAAAAGGGCAATTGCCCCGTTATCTATGGCGGAATTATAGTCCATTTCCTCTTTGATAACATCAAAACACCTTAAAACAGCGTCCTGTACCAGGTATTCCACTCTGTTTATCTGTTCCTGGGTGAGTTGTTTATGGTAGGCAAAATCAAACCTTAATCTTTCCGAATCCACCAGTGATCCGGCCTGCCTGGCAGATTCTCCGAGCACTTCCCTTAGAGCATAATGAAGGAGATGTGTGGCAGTATGGTTTCTTTCTATATTTTTCCTGTTTTCTGCGTCCAGTTCAAGGATTATCCTGTCGCCAACTCTTAATTTTGCGCTTAAAAAGGTCTTATGACCCGTAACGCTTTCAGCTAGCAGGACAGTGTCCGTTACCTTATATTCTTCCCCGGTATCCAGGTTTATTATAATTCCTTTATCACCTACCTGCCCGCCCTTTTCAGCATAAAAGGGTGTTTTTCCAGTTATAATAAATGCCTCTCCCGCGCCTGCCTCCCCTACAAGCCTGTTTTCACAAAGGATTGCTTCTACTTTTGCTTTACACGAGGTTCCCAGGTCATAGCCTGTAAATTCAGTTTTCAGACCTTGTTCCTCAAGCATTCGGAAGCCGGCCCCGTCAGCTTTGAATTGACTGCTTGACCTTGCTTTTGTCCGCTGTTCCTCCATGGAAGCAATAAAATCCTTCTCATCAAAAGATATTTTGCTGTCTCTGGCAATATCTATGATAATATCGAGAGGAATACCGTAAGTATCATAAAGCCGGAAGGCATCCTTCCCCTCAATCACTGAAATGTCTTTTGCCTTAAGTTCCGCTATCAGGTCGTTTACTCTTTCTACACCCCTTGCAAGGGTAATCTTAAAGCTCTCTTCCTCTCTCTGTACAATCTCTGTTATTATCCTGTGCTTTTCAAGAAGTTCCGGGTAAACCCCCGACATTTCGCCAGTAAAAGCCTCTATTACCTTGCACAGGAAGGGACCTGACGCCCCCAGGACAATGCCGTACCTGTAAGCTCTTCTAATTATTCTCCTCAGAACATACCCCCTTGAAAAGTTTGTAGGCACCTGCCCGTCTGCTATAAGCATGGCAATTGCTCTGCTGTGATCAGCTATCACCCGGAAAGCAGTACATTCAAGGGAATCATCGCTTGAATATTTTTTTTCAAATATTTCTTCGCATCTTTTTATCATTGGTATGAAAATAGATGAATCAAAGTTTGATTCCCGGCCCTCAATAACACTTAAAGTCCTCTCCAATCCCATTCCTGTATCTATATTTTTATTTTTCAGGGGAGTCAGGATACCTTCCTTATTCCTGTCAAACTGCATAAAAACCAGATTCCATATCTCCAGGAACCTCTCTTCATTTTCCTGGCAGGCCTGGCCATAAGAATCCCCCAGATCATAGAATATTTCTGAACATGGCCCGCAGGGTCCGGTATCACCCATAGCCCAGAAATTCTGCTTATCCCCGAAGGAAAATATCCTGCAGCTTTCAAGGCCAATTTTTTGGTTCCACAGGCAGTAGGCCTCTTCATCCCTTTCATAAACAGATACAAAAAGCTTTTCGCTGGGTATACCAAGGGTATTAATTATAAAATCCCAGGCAAGTTCTACAGCCTTTTCCTTAAAATAATCCCCGAAGGAAAAATTCCCCAGCATTTCGAAAAATGTATGATGTCTTGGAGTATAGCCTACATTATCGAGATCATTGTGCTTACCGCCTGCCCTTAGGCACTTCTGGCAGGAAACAGCTCTTTTATAAGGCGACGGTTTGATATCTAAAAAAAAATCCTTAAACTGGTTCATCCCTGCATTGGTAAAGAGAAGAGTCCTGTCACCCCTGGGTATAAGGGATGAACTGGAAACCCTGCTGTGTTCACGATTTTCAAAAAAGGAAAGAAAATCTTCCCTGAGTCTTATATGGCCATAATCAATCATTTAATTACCTTTCTGCTAATAAATGCTACATTCCGAAGGGATCCGAATCCCCAAAATCATCAAAGCCAAAATCATCCTTATCCGAGTCGCCCTTTTCATCTTCCCCCTGATCGTTTTCTCCGGGAAATTCTTTCAGGTCTCTTGCCTTTGATACGTATTTATCCTGGGATACACCCTCCCATGTAGTGTCAGCCGTAGAAAGTATTCCGCTTACCTTGAGCTTGAAATCATCCGGGTTTGAAGCCCTTGAAATGGCCTCTTCGATGGTAATGTCGCCTGATTTAAACAGATCCAGGAGAGACTGGTCAAAGGTCTGCATACCGTAATGGGTCTTGCCTTCAGATATTGCCTGGTTTAAGAGTTTTGTCTTATCCTTGTCTTCAATACATTCCCTTGTCCTTGCAGTGGACATAAGCAGTTCGACTGCCGGCACCCTGCCTTTACCGTCGGCCCTTGGGATTAATCTCTGCGATATTACACCCTTCAGGGTGCTGGCTAACTGGTTCCTTATCTGCTTATGCTGGTGAGGAGGAAACATGGATATTATCCTGTTTATTGATTCCGTGGCATCAAGGGTATGCAGGGTTGACAATACCAGATGTCCTGTTTCTGCTGCTGTTATGGCAGTTTCTATTGTTTCCAGGTCCCTCATTTCGCCCACGAGTATTACATCCGGGTCCTGCCTCAAAGCGCTTCTCAGAGCCTTATAGAAACCGAGGGTATCAACACCTACCTCCCGCTGATTGACAATTCCCTTTTTATCTCTGTGAAGATACTCAATAGGGTCCTCTATGGTCATGATGTGTACGGATTTATTTGTATTTATATAGTCTATTATAGCTGCCAGTGTAGTTGATTTTCCGCTTCCCGTTGTTCCTGTGCAGATTATAAGCCCCCTTGGCTCTTCAGCAATGGATTCGATAACTATAGGCAGATTAAGCTCCGCTACAGTCATAATCTTTACCGGGATAACCCTGCAGACAATACCGACAGTGCCTCTCTGCTGGAATATGTTTATCCTGAATCGGCCTAAACCGGGAACAGAGTATGCCATATCAAGTTCAAGGTTCTCCTTGAATTTCTGTTTCTGCTTATTATTCATGATTGAAAATGCCATGGCAATGGTATCTTCCTGCATAAGCCTTTTCATCTCAATTATTGGCAGAAGATTGCCGTCTACCCTTAAAACAGGCCTTGAGCCGGCCTTCAGGTGCAGGTCAGAGGCCTTTCTTTCAATTGATACCTTTAATAAATCATTAATATGCATCTCTTATCCACCTTAAGTTATTTTTTTTCTTTAGGGGCTTCTTTATTTTCATCAGGATTAAGCAGGCCAAGCTTTATTTTCAATGCCCTCTCAATTTCCTCAAGCATTTTTGGATTCTCATTAAGGAATACCTTGACATTCTCCTTGCCCTGTCCAAGCCTTATATCACCGTAAGAGTACCATGATCCGCTCTTTTCAATAATATTGTTTTCCACAGAGAGGTCAATAATATCCCCTAGAACAGAAATACCCTCTCCGTATATGACATCAAGCAGGGCGCTTTTGAAGGGAGAAGCCACCTTGTTTTTGACAACCGTAATCTTGACCTTATTGCCTTTGCTTTCTCCGCCGTCCTTTATATGCATTGAACCTCTCATGTGTATCCTGAGAGATGAGTAGAATTTAAGCGCTTTGCCGCCTGGGGTTGTTTCAGGATTTCCGAAAACAATCCCTATTTTTTCTCTTACCTGGTTGATAAATATCACTGAAGTATTGGATTTATTTATAGCTGCCGTCAATTTTCTCAATGCCTGTGACATGAGCCTGGCCTGAAGTCCCATGTGGGAATCGCCCATTTCTCCATCCAGTTCAGCCTTCGGGACAAGAGCAGCCACGGAATCAACAACTACAACATCTACTGCCCCGCTTCTGACAAGCATCTCCGCAATATCAAGGGCCTGTTCGCCGTAATCCGGCTGGGAAATCAGCAGTTCATCCACATTAACGCCGAGAAGCCTTGCATACTGCGGATTTAGCGCATGTTCTGCATCAATAAAAGCAACTACACCCCCGCTTTTCTGGGCTGATGCTATGCAATGCAGGGCAAGGGTTGTCTTCCCGGAAGATTCTTCGCCGAATATCTCTGTTACCCTTCCCTTAGGTATGCCCCCGACACCTGTTATCAAGTCTATCGATAATATGCCTGTGGAAATGGAGGGTATGTTCTGGACCATCCCGCTTCCCATTTTCATTATGGAACCCTTTCCAAAGGACCTTTCTATCTGAAGTATTGCATTGGATAATGCCTCTTCCCTGCCTGATTTCTTTTTATTATTATTATCCGCCATCAATCTGAACTCCTTATAAATTTATAGCTGTTTAATTCATTATATACAGGACCCCGTGGGGTCAATGTACTATCAAAAAGCGAGAACCCTTCAATATCAAAACATATATTTTCCTTAAATTCAAGGATATTTATATTCTCCTGTGGCTTTTTAATCCTGCATACGGTAACATGAGGTGTAAATTTTTTACTTTTCTGCTTTCCAGTATACTTGCCGAATCTGTTTTTCATTGCATCAGAGAGGCAGATAAGCTTTTCATCAGGTCTTCTGCTTCCAGCCCAGATTATGTTCGGGAATATTTTATTGGGGAAAACCCCGGCGCTGTCTATGCAAATCCGGGTTGAAAAATCTATCTCCTCCAGAGAACGGGCGATACTATCAATATCTTCAAGATTTTCCCGGTTTACCTCTCCCATAAAAAGCATTGTAATGTGTAAAAGAGACCTCCCCTGAATCTTTATTCCCTCATATTGCTTATAATTGCTGCTGTAGCTTAATATGACATCCTTTACCTCTTCAGGGATCTTAACTGCATAAAAAAGCCTCATACATAAATATCCTTATACAAGATCAATCAGCTTATCCTACTTAATTTTACTTTTTGGGCTCAGGCTGCGGCCTTGAGCCGGGTGTACCCTGAGTGTCCCGGGGAGGTCGGCCAACCCTTGTTCCGGGTCTTTGAGATCCTTCAGTTTCAGCAATGAATTCCCATTCTTTATAATTTTCTTTATCATCCAAAATATAGAAGGACTTCTCATCAAGCT
>CAYSKJ010000181.1:0-6109 GCA_964431655.1 uncultured bacterium
GTTTAAATTAGCAAAATCCCTAATCATTGCTGAGCCTCTGCTTTAAGAAATCTATAACAAGGAATGCCAGCCTGTGGATATCTGCGGAAAACGGGTCTATTACAGGTATACCGGTCTTTTTCTCCAGGGCTGAGCAGACCAGGGGCATCTGGTCCAGGGGTATATCCTCATGGTTTATGGTAACAGCTATAACCGGTTTGCCTGATATTATTTCCAGGGCTTCCAGCTGTCTTTCCAGGGGATGCAGGGGGTAACCGGGGAAACCGTCATAGGCTTTCCTCCCGGGGGCATGCTGAAGCACTATGATATCGGGCCTGCCTGCGGCCAGGATCTCGAATCCGCCTGGATATGCGGGGTTCATCAGACTTCCCTGGCCCTCTATAATAATAATATCAGGATTCTTTTCTGTATATGCCCTGCAGACAGCATTCTCAATCTCCCCGGATACAAAGTCATTTATTATGGAGTCCAGCACGATGCTGTATTCAGCTCCCTGAAGCCAGGCAGTCTGACCGGTCCCTATCATTTCCACCTTATAACCCCGTTCTATAAGGGAATCAGCAAGAATCCATGCTGTGGTTCTCTTGCCTACAGCGGAATCGGTTCCCAGGATGGCAATCTTCAGGGCCTTTACCTTTTCTATGTTGCCTGTAAAGAAATGCAGGTCCTTAACAGGGCGGGGCTTTCTTATGTCAGTCAGGTATGATCCGCAGAGCTGAGCCAGGCCGGCAATCTCGCTGTCCTCGCTGAGATAGTCATGAAGGCCTGAAACCACATCCAGCCCCATCTTAACCGCCTTTTTGACCTCAGTCCTGTCTTTTTCCGAAAGCCTTCCCCCATCGGGCGCTATCCCGATTATGAAGCAGTCCGGTTTTATTTTTCTGTTCAATGCGTCATTATAGGCTTCTTCTACATTCTTATGGATTTTTATTCCCTTTTCTTGCCGGTCAAGTATGAATCCCGCATCCTCACCCTCAAATCTTGAATCAATGACTGACAGGACCCGGTACCTTCGGGTAAAACGCACAAGGCCGTGGGCCGTCTTGCCTATGGGAGTATTAAAGGCACCTTCGCAGTAGACTATGGCATTTTTTTTCCGGTTCATCAGTTTTTTCTCCCGGTAAGAAGCACAACATACTTATCCCCTGACAGGGGTGATTTCCTATGCCCCTCCATGAGCACCACAAGGCCTGCCGTGCTTGCGGGCAGTACATGAAGACCCTCAAGGTCCCTTATCATTTTTGAATAGCTTATCATTGACCTGTCACTGGCATAGGATGCATAGCCTTTTGTATTCCTTATGCATTCCAGAGCAAGGTCTCCGTCAATGGAATGCCAGTTTATGAGAGGCTCATTGACCGGAGTCTCCCTTATCTTTTCAGGTTTCAGGTCCACACAGCGCTCCAGGTTCTTTTTATAAGCCTGGATTATGGGGTTTTTCCCATGGGATGAGCCAGCAATAAAACGGGGAATACGGGAGGTTTTGCCTCTCCTGTAGAGGCTCAGAAAACCCTTGTATACCCCTGCCAGGGTCGTGCCGTTGGATACAGGTACTGCCACATAGGAGGGAGCATCCCTCAGCTCATCATAGATCTCATAGGCAATACTGCCGTATGCTTTAAGCTGTATGGCTGTATTAGAGCCTCCCGGGTTGGCATCATATATCTCCTCCTTTTCAGCCATATAGCGGGACATATTGACTGCCTCCTCATAATCTCCCTTTATCTTGATGATATTGGCACTGTATTTCTCAATCTCCTGAATACGACGGGTATGATAATTTTCCGGAATATATATGTGGCACTTAAGCCCTGCCAGCTGTGCGGCAAGGGCAATTGCCACTCCGTAATTTCCGCAGGTGGCGACGGTTATGGCATCGAAACCCCTCCTTAAGGCATCCATCGACTGCTCGAAGGCGATCCTGTCCTTCTGCGTCCCCGTAGGGTTTCCACCCTCAAACTTCAGGTATATCTGCCTGAGATTGAATTCCCTTTCCAGGTTTTTTGCCCTGCTCAGGTTCGTATCCCCTATTTCTGAATCAATTATATCCTCATAGGCTTCCAGCCTCTCTTCCATGGGCAGAGCCGTATCACTGGCAGCAATCACCTGGGGCTTCATCTCCGGGGCTATTGCAGGCGCCTGGCTGGTGGCCCCGTCTAAAAGGAGAAATTCTCCATTCTTATCTTCAGGTTTTTCAGGATTATGTATCAGCTCGTTTTCGGGCTTTTTTACCCTGTTGTTTTTATCTGACATGAATAAATCTCCTAATAAAAACTGAAAATAGGATCGGATATTTTTGATTTGAAACTCAAACCCTTCATTTTACAGTCCTCCCGGTATATATTCTTATGTTCATGCTATCATGCAATTACAAAAAATCAAGAATTTATGCTATGCCCCAATGCTTTCAGAACAAGGACAAAGCACCATACTAAAAGGACTTATCATTGCCTGTAAAGGGAAAGCAATAATTTTTTTGTATTTATTCAATTTTATCATTATATAGGTTATTGGTAGGTTAATATGAACTGGATACCCTTTATAGTCATTGTTCTGTATTTTTTTGTCCTGATACTTGTCGGATTCCTTACCAGGAGGTTTTCAAGGACCAGCACTGACTTTTTCATTGCGGGAAGAAATATGGGAATTACTCTGGTCACTGTTTCCATAGTGGGAGAATGGCTTGGCGGCATGAGCACTATAGGGACATCGGAAATGGCATACCAGAACGGTTTTTTCCCTCTTTGGTATAATGTCTCAACAGCTTTCGGCATGTTCCTTTTCGGTCTCACCATGGCCCGCTACTACAGGAGGAACAATGCCCATACCGTGGGAGAAATGCTTGAAAATTTATATAACAGACATACCCGGGTGATTTCCTCCCTGGCATTCATCATTGCTTTTATAATTCTCTCCTTTTTGCAGCTTAAGGCCATAGGGAGCGTAATGACTGTGCTTTTCGGAATACCTTTCTTCTGGGCTGTTATTCTGTCCGGAATTATTATATTTCTTTATGTTTATAAGGGAGGCATGCTGTCCATAGCCTTTACAAACCTTATTCACATTATACTACTGTATTCCACAATTATAATCGTCTTTTATATTGTATTTACCAGGATGGGAGGATATGGGGGAATCTTCAGCAGGCTGGCAGATCAGTTCCAAAGCGAGGGTATGAGTGCTTTGGAAGCCGGCAGAATGGTTTCCCGGTATAAAAACCCCATGTCTCTGGGTATCAGCAGGGTCCTTGCATGGCTTTTAGGCGGTATACTGTCGGGATTTGCATCCCAGGCCTGCATACAGCCTGTCTTTTCAGCAAAGGATATAAAAACAGCAAAATACAGCTCCATACTCAGCGCTTTTCTTATAGCACCCCTCGGCCTCATTATCTCAACCCTGGGAATCGCCGTCAGGACTGGCTACTTTGGCCCGCTGGAGGGTTTTGACCCAAAGAATACTCTACCATTTCTCCTGCTGGACAGCCGGTTTTTCCCCCCCCTGCTATCAGGCCTTGCTTCTGCAGGAATCATAGCCGCCATACTCTCAACCGTTGCACCGGTCATGTTCGCAATAAGCACCATACTCATAAAGGATTTCTATCACAGGATTATCAATGAAAAAGCAGATGAAGCCACCCTTCTGCGGATGTCAAAGCGCTCAGTACTGCTTGTCTGCCTTATTACGGTTCCTCTGGCAATCTTTTTAGAGGGGGGCATCCTGGAAGCCGCCTATATTACCTACGGTATAAGGGCTTCGGCAGCTATTGTTGTGATATCAGGGATAATATTTCTGGATAAAAGAACGAATAAATCACTTATTCCCGGCAGGGCAGCCTGCTACAGCATACTTGTCTCAACTGCGGGAATACTGATATTTGTCCTTTTCAAAAGATTTTTTGACAGGCTTTTGGGTATTGATATCGACAAGGTATACATCTCTCTGGCTCTGAGCATCCTGTCCCTGGTGCTGATGTCATTTCTTATCAGCAGGAGAACAAATCATGATATTCCTTAGAGGATTCATAGTGCATGTTTTTCAATGCAGAATCTTTCCGCCCCGGTTTGTAAAAAAGCTCAAGGACGTATAAATTTATGAAATTTCAGAAGGGTCTATACTGGTTTATTAAAAAAAGAATATTCCCTGTAAGGCAGTTTCTGGATATAATACCTGAAAAAAGAAACATCCTTGATATAGGATGCGGCAACGGTATCTTCAGCGCCCTTTTATCCCGTAAATTTCCGGATGCAAGGATTACCGGCATAGATATTGACAAAAAAAAAATATATTATGCCGACCGATATTACAGATCCAACCACAATCTCTGTTTTATCCATGCTGACATAGCAGGGGAAACAGGCAGGCTTCCCGCAGCAGACCTCTACCTTATGGTGGATCTTCTTTATCTTTTACCACAAAAAACGCAAAATGAGCTGGTGCAAAAGATTGCTGAAACAATGGACAAATCTGCTGTACTTATCATAAAGGAATGTGCCGTAAAACCCCGTTACAAGTATCTCTGGAATTACTTCCAGGAAACTGTATCGGTAAAAGTCCTGGGACATACCCTTGGAAGCACCTTTTATTTCCGATCCGAGGGCAGTATGATAAAGATGCTTGAAGATTTCGGGTATCTTGTAAAGGTTTTCCATCTTGACCATGGCTACCTGTACCCTCACATAGCATATTTCTGCACAAGGGCATAATGAGTTTGACAGATGCTTGTTTATCGTTTAGTATATATAAAATCTTTATCCAAGGACGGAGATTGAAATGGAAGATATCTACACGGTTTTAAGACATCTGGAGGAGCTTGAGCACAGCATATCCAGACTTTATGAACGGTTCAGCAGGGATTTCAGCAATGACAGGGAGGCCTCCTTCTTTTTCTACAGGCTAAGCCTGGATGAAATTGCCCACAGGGATCTGGTCAAATACCAGCTTAAGCTTGTAAAAAAATCAAAGCCCGATGAATTTGCAGAGGTTGATATTGATATTGAGGAAATTAAAGAACTGACAGACAATATTAAGAAGGAATACCTTTCAAAGGATGAACTCAGCATTGAAAAAGCGGTAGAACTTGCACTGAAGATAGAATCCAATGCCGCTGAGCACCATTACAGACAGGCCATGAAGCAGGCCAGACCGGAGCTTGCAAGGCTCCTGGACAGCCTTGGCAGATCTGACAAGGAGCATCTGGCAGTCATAAGAGACTATATAAAAACCCATGAGCTGGGCATTTAGGATTTTCCCTGCCTTAATTACAATCCTATACTGCCATCGGATTAGATAAAGCTGTATTTGAGCTCTGAATCTCAGGCCTTGGATTCCCGGAAAGCGGTTCAATTTTCTTTGCCTTCTCTGTCTTATCCTGTATAAATTATCCATGGTAAGAATTGGAATCGATACCGGCGGAACCTTTACCGATATTGTCATACTGCATAAAAACAGGCTTATCGTCAGAAAGGTGCTTTCCGACCATCATAATCCCCAAAAAAGCCTGATGGCCGGCCTGGAGGGCTTTCTGGCCTCTGATTTCCGTCTCACTTACGGTACCACCATCGCTGTAAATGCCTTTCTGGAAAAAAAGGGAGAAAAAACTGCCTTTCTGGCAACATCCGGGTTTGAGCATATTCTTCACATTCAAAGGCAGAAAAGGATAAACCTGTTTTCCCTTTGTCCCCGGAAAGCAGACCCTTTGATACCCATGAACCTGTGTTTCGGGGTGCAGGAAAGGGTAAGGGCGGATGGCAGTATTGAAAAAGAGCTGGATGCGGCACAGCTTAGAGATTTATCTGGAAAATTAAAAGCAAAGCATGTTAAATCCCTTGCCATTGCATTTCTTCACAGCTATATCAATAATGCAAACGAGGCAAGGGCGGGTGAATTTTTCAGAAAAGAGGGCTTTTTTGTCTCATGCTCTTCGGAAATACTGCCTGAGCAGAAAGAGTATGAAAGGGCTGTCCTGTCTGCACTTAATGCCTACCTTATGCCTCCCTTCCACAGGCACATCGAAGAAATACAGAGGCTTATAAAGAAGCCCTTTTTTATAATGCAGTCCGTAGGGGGCTTCCTTTCGCCCCGTTCAGCCCAGGCAGCACCGGTCAGAACC
>CAYSKJ010000182.1:0-6096 GCA_964431655.1 uncultured bacterium
TATTTTCAAGGTGCCTTATTTTTTTGCTGGTATCCCGTATCTGTTTCTTCAGGGACCTTAATTTCCTCTGATCATTATAAAGCCTTTTTTCACGAAGCTTCTCGTCATAGGTACAGCTGTAATCAGTCAGTTCTCTGAGCCTGCTGTTCTTTTCCTCCAGTTCTGCGTGCTTTATTCGTATCTCAGGCTGTTCCTGAAAAGCCCAGAAGCTCTTAAGCAGGACACTGTCTATGGATTCGGGAGAATTCAGGTATAAAAGGCTTATAATGCTATTATAGGAAAGGTCGAAAGCGCTTTTAACCTTCTCTGTTTTCCCTGACACGTATTTCATCAAAATTTCAGGGATAAAATCCCTTACCTTTGATGTGATGACAACATAACCGACCCTGTCTATCCCTCTCCTTCCAGCCCTTCCGGCTTTCTGGTGAAACTGCTGGGATGTAAGGGGGACAGTTGCTATCCCGTTGAATTTTGAAACAGAACCGAAAACCACGGTCTTTACTGGAAAATTAAGCCCCAGGGCAAATGTCGAAGTACAGTAAAGGACCTTTACCAGGCCCTTTTCCACCAGGACTTCAACCAGTCTCTTGTACATCGGATTCATCCCTGAATGGTGAAAGCCTATTCCCTTTTCAAGGATAGACTGCAGGTCATCCATTTCCTTTAAATACATATCGGAATAGGAATCACGAAGGGATAATATCTCCGATCTGACCGTCTTCTTGTCTTCATTATTCAGGTAGTCATAGCGACCTGAGAGAAGCCTTGCATATTCCTCGCACTGCTTTCTGTTAAAATTGAAATAAAGCATTGGGAAATATGAACTTCCCAAATACTTGATCACCTCGATATGATTTGCTGTCTGGCTGTTCTTCTGCAATGGGATAGAAGCATGGCCTGTCCGCGCATAAAAGTCGTTAATAAACTCCCTGACATCCTTTTCTGAGGCAATTTCATGCAGGTTAAAGCCTCTGGCATATATATAAAACCTTAAAGGGACATATCGTCTGCTTTCCTTTACAAAGTATACCTTCCTGCCCTTTATATAGGATATCCATTCTGCCAGTTCACGAATATTCGGCACCGTAGCAGAAAGCCCTATTATCTGCACACTGGAGGGAAGCTTTATGATAGATTCCTCCCATGCCACTCCCCTGTCTTCATCCCCGATATAGTGGATTTCATCAAAGATTACCGAAACAATGGATTCAATATATTCCTCATCGTCTGAATAAAGTATATTCCTGAGTATTTCTGTTGTCATGATAACAAACGGTGCATTTATGTTTATCTTGAAATCACCTGTCATTATTCCTATATTATTACTGCCGAAGGCATCGCAGTATTCCCTGTATTTCTGATTTGACAGGGCTTTTATGGGAGAGGTGTATATAATTCTCCCGGGTTTGAATATATTGTTTTCCACAACAAAATCCGCAATCAGAGTTTTGCCTGTGCCTGTGGGTGCTGCCACCAGAACACTTCGGCCGTCCTGTATATAACGGATTGCCTTTTCCTGAAAAGAGTCCAGAATAAAGCTCCTGAAAATCATGGCCGTCATCGCTTGTTGTTTTTCATAATGTTCTGCTATTCAGTGTCCTTTTGATAATGCTTCAGCATAGTGCTACTTTAATTCACAACAGGTATAAAATCAAATAAAAACAGATTTCAATATTTCCCGGATATTAATTATTGACATATAAGTTACTTATTTCTATAATCGGTAAAAATTCAAATTTCTTAGGAGGCTTTCATACTAATGAAGATATTAGTAATAAACAGCGGCAGTTCATCCATAAAGTACCAGCTCATTGAGGCACCGGAGGGCACGGTCTATGCAAAGGGACTGGTTGAAAGAATCGGAATCAAGGATTCAAGGCTTAAGCACAAGAATATTCTTAACAGCAGAGAATCAACCATTACCGAGGATATTCCGGACCATACCAAGGGACTGAAAATGATAATCAACATACTCCTGGACAAAGAGGACGGTGTACTTTCTGACCTTTCAGAGATAGGAGCTGTCGGCCACCGGGTGGTTCACGGAGGTTCCCTGTATTCAGACAGTGTCATAATTGACGGGAAGGTCAAAGAACAGATAAGAGAATATTTTGTATGCGCACCCCTTCATAACCCTGCCAACCTGCTGGGAATCGAAGCCTCGGAAAAAATTATACCCGACAAGAAAAACATTGCTGTATTTGACACTGCATTCCACCAGACAATGCCAAAAGCAAGCTATGTCTATGCATTGCCCTACTCCTATTATACGGATAAAAAAATAAGAAGATACGGTTTTCATGGAATCTCGCACAAATATGTAGCCCTGAGGGTTGCCGAAATCATAAAAAAGGATATAAAGGATTTAAAAATAATAACATGCCACCTTGGGAACGGAGCATCCCTTACCGCCGTTGACAGGGGCAAAAGCGTGGATACAAGCCTGGGTTTCGGTACCATGTGCGGTTTGACCATGGGAACAAGGTCCGGGGATATTGACCCCTTCATTCTTGTATTTTTAATGCAGAATTACAATATGTCCGCCGATGAAATAAACGATGTTATTTATAAAAAAAGCGGTGTTTACGGCATTACAGGCATAAGCAACGATATGAGGGATATTGAGGGCGCCGCCGAGAAGGGGGATAAGAAAGCTCAGCTGGCCCTGGATATTTATGTCCATAACCTCAAAAAATATATAGGCGCCTATATTGCGGTGATGAACGGGGTTGATGCCATTGTTTTCACAGCGGGTGTCGGCGAAAACAGCCCCTACATAAGGGAAAAAACCCTGGAAAATATGGAATTTTACGGCATTCACCTTGACAAAAAGGCAAATGACTTTAAGGGGAAAGAAAGGGTGATAACGATGAAAGACAGCAGGGTTATGGGTATAGTCATCCCGACCAATGAAGAGCTTATGATAGCAAAGGATACCTACCGCCTTGTAATTTAAGGGCTCTTTCTTTCAGACAGCTTTTTTTTCAGCTCATAATTCTACTGTAACTTTGTAAATATTGCTGTTTTCCTTAACGGCAAGGTAATAAAGCCTGCCTGTCTCATCAAACATGAACTTGCCGCCTCCTGTTGAAATTATGCTGTCATAAAGCTCTCCAGGGAAATCATTTATATATACACAGGCTTTTTCTCCCTGGAAAACACCGTAGATAATACTGCTGTTGTCAGGGGAGAAAACCGGAGGAGCTGAGCTTATGCCTTCAAACCTGCCCAGCTGGACTCCGTTAAGGACCGGCACCCATTCCTCTCCGCTTATGCCAACATAAAATACACTCTTGCCGTCAGGGCTGAATATGGGTGTCTGTTCCATTATTCCGTCATAGATCTCTTCTTCCCTGCCGTCAACAACCACAACCCATTTGCTGTTTTCCATCCCTCCGTAGGCAAATCTTTTGGAATCAGGGCTGAATACGGGAGTCCCCTGGAGTATATCCCTGTACCTTTTCTGCTCTATGCCGTCTACTACTACTATCCAGTCTTCCCCTTCCTTACAGCAGTAGGCGTATCTTCTGCTGTCAGGGCTCCAGGTCAGAGGCTCTGATATGACTTTATCATATATCTTCTCTTCCCTGCCGTTTATTACAAAGAGGTTTTTCTCATCCTTTATGACAATCAACGACCACTGTGAACTATCAGGGCTGAAACTCAGCGTTTTTACCAGACAATCCCGATACTCTCCTACATTTTTACCGTTTACAACAATACAAAGCTTTTCCCCTTCCAGACCCCAGTAGGCATAATTCCTGCTGTCAGGGCTGAATAACAGGTCCCCTACATTATCAAAGGTATTTTCCTCTTTTCCATCTATTATAACAACCCATTTTTCACCCCTGTAGCCGGCATAGATATACCTTTTTCCATCAGGGCTGAGCACAGGTGTATCCTTCAGCAATCCATCAAAAGCATAATTATCTTCGGCCCCGTTCTTTACCATAACCCACCTGCCGTCCAGAACGGCACCATAATAGTAATTTCTGCTGTCGGAAGAAAAAACCGGTGTATTTTCAAGGATGCCTTCATAGGCTTTTTTGTCCTCATTTCCGTTGAAAACCACCGCCCATTTGTCTTCCTTGAGTCCGGCATATATATAGGACCTGCTGTCCGGTGCAAAGACAGGTGTCCCCTCCAGCAGTCCGTTATACCTGTTTGGATCCTCCTTCTCATCAACCACTACAGACCACTGGTCGCCAAGGAAGGCTGCATACATGATCTTTCTGCTGTCGGGGCTGAATACCGGGCAGTTGGCAAGTATCCCGTCATACTGCCTTCCTTCTTTTTCATCGGTTACAATAAACCATTTTGCTTCATCAGAAAGCTCATTGCTCGCTCCATAAGCGGTCCTCTGTCCATCCGGACTGAAAATGGACGGCCCCATGAACATATTTTTATATGCCTTATGGGTCTTATTGTCCACTACCATATAATATTCATCATTCTCCTGCATCACATAGGCTGTCCTTCGGCCGTCCATGCTCACCTGGAAGGTGTCTTCAAGACCTTTATCATAGTCTATCTGGGATAGGAACTCCTCTTTAATCTCCCTTTCTGACTTTTTTCCCGAGCAGGAGCAGAAAAGTACAAGAACAGCAATAATGATAACCATGCATCTTATTTTCATTTTTTTCTCCCTTAATATAAACTTTGCAAATACATGATACTTTCAATTATCTTTTAATTCATAAGCTGTGTCAATGCTAAAAGTCATCCACTGCAGATTTTTTTGGACCTTTTGCCTGTTCTCTCATCTCTTATATTCCCTTATTGCAAATTAATCCATGCAATGTGAATATTATTATGGACATTTGCTAAAATACCCTCATAAACTACATGGCAAAACTAAAACAGTTTGTTAAATTGAATCAGACACTAAAAGGACCAGGAAAGGATATTATAATTGAGCCAGTACACGGGAGAAATACTTGCATTGTCCACCGCCTTCTGCTGGTCGATCACCTCCCTTTCTTTTGAGTCGGCAGGCAAAAAGGTAGGCTCACTCAGCGTTAATTTCATAAGGCTTGTCATGGCCTTTTTTTTCATAGGGTTTCTTAATATATCAAGGGGATTATCTTTTTTTCCGTCCGGTCTTGACAGTAAAGCATGGATATTTCTCAGCATAAGCGGCATTATCGGGTTTGCACTGGGAGACCTCTTTCTCTTTCAGGCCTTTGTTGAAATAGGAGCAAGGCTTTCCATGCTTATAATGAGCCTTGTTCCCCTGGTAACAACCATAACGGGGATTTTTATACTGGATGAGATGCTTGGTCTGTATCAGTGGACGGGAATGTTTCTGACCATATCAGGCGTTTCCATGGTTATAATGTTCCGCAGGAAAAGCATGGACAAGAATCTCCGGAAAACCAGTCTTTTAAGAGGATGCCTGTTTGCCTTCGGAGGTGTCCTGGGACAGTCATCCGGGCTTATTTTAAGCAAACTGGGCATGCGCACCTTCGATGCATTTACCAGCACGCAGATCCGGATAATTGCAGGGACTATAAGCTTTATTATTATACTTAGCATAGCCGGGCGATGGACAAGGGTAAGACATGCTCTTGTTCACCGGACGGCAATGGTTAGAATATCAACGGGGGCTTTTTTCGGGCCTTTTCTTGGCGTTTCCCTGGGCCTCCTGGCTCTTCAGTATACAACGGCGGGAGTGACTGCTACCCTGAACTCAGTGGTTCCAATCCTTATAATACCGCCTGCAGTAATCATTTTCAGGGAAAGGGTGAATATTCCTGAAATAGCAGGCACTGTCGTGGCAGTTGCAGGGATTGCCTTCATGTTTCTTTAGGAATGCCTGCAGAGGCTAAGAATACTAAATAATAAATCAGATTTTAGAATTTCAATATTCAAATTCAAATCCTAATATGCCTCCCCAGTAATTCTCAATGCTTATATTCTTTACTTCTCCCTGCCTGAGTATCTGAAGATCAATGAAAGCATCGGAATTTCTGATTAGCTCCAGGCAATAGCTGAAGTTATATACTTTCTGTCCATTGACCCTGATAATTTCATCACCGGCTTTCAGCCCGCCATAATCAGCATAGCTTCCGGGTATTACATTTTTTACTGCCATGT
>CAYSKJ010000183.1:0-6085 GCA_964431655.1 uncultured bacterium
CCAGGCCGGAGTGGATGGCGAGGATTATCTGAGAGGCGGAATGGAAATACCGCCTGACAGCCTTCTTCCTCCGCCACCGGAGCCAAAACCGCTGGCAACCAAGTCCGAAATGTATGCTTCCGGTTTTATATCCAAAAGACAGCCGGATCAGTTCTTCGGCTATGTTATTGAAGCTGAGGAGCTGAACAAGAAAGGCCTTTCAGAGAATGACATTGTATACATTGACAAGGGAGCTGATGACGGGATACTTGAGGGCGATATATTCTTTGTTATAAACAAGGGCCCGGCCATATACCATCCAGTAAACGGCTCCTTTGAAGGAACGCTTTACAATAACCGCGGAATGATTCAGGTTCTGTGCGTCCAGGAAGAAACCTCCACAGCCAAGATCATTGAAAGCTATGATGTTGTTCTCAGGGGCGATATTATAGAGCCCTTCGAAGAATATCCTGCACCCTCGGCCATAGAGATAGAAAAGGCTGATTTCTGCGAACCTGCAACAGGAAGCCTTGACGGGTATATAATTGCCTCCAAGGACGGCGTCAAAAGCCTTGCCAAAGGGCATATTACATACCTGGACCTCGGCACCGACGACGGTGTTGCACCAGGCGACATGTTTGTATCCTTCAAGAGACCCGGCGGGGTAAAGCCCGATGTTTACACAGGCGAGCTTGTTGTTATAAGGGCTGAAGAAAACACATCAACAGCGCTGATATACAGATCAAAGTTTGAGATTGCTGTAGGCGACTATATTCGCCAGAAATAGTTTATAAATAACGAAAGAAGGAGGTATTTCTAAAAGAATACCTCCTCTTTTTTTTATGATTATCAATTCAGGTTCCCTAAAAAATTCAAAAATTACCATCCCAAAGGGCATTTCAGGTCTAAGGCCTACCCTGGCAATGATAAGGGAATCTGTATTTAATATACTCTCACCCTTTACCGAAGGATGCATCTTTCACGATATCTTCTGCGGAAGCGGTATAATAGGCATGCAGGCCTTAAGCTGCGGGGCGCAAAGGGCGGTTTTTGTAGACAAAAACCCGGTTCTCATAAAGAACATACACAGGCATATTTACCGTTTCAAACTTCAAGACAGGGCTGAACTGCTGACTGTGGATGCCCTCAGGTATCTGAACAGCATTAATATGATGCACTTAGGAGCCTTCTCCCTGGCTTATTTAGATCCGCCCTACGGCTTTGACCGCTGGAAGGATATCTTCCAGGAACTTGACAGGGAAGGTATGCCTATGGATATGGTTGTAATAGAATCGTCCAGGATGCTGAAAGATTATATTGATAATTTGAATTTCTTTGATATTTATAAATATAAGGAATATTCTGAAAAAAGGCTTTATTATTTAATAAAGAGGGGATATGAGTAAAAAGTCAGCCATCTATCCCGGGACTTTTGATCCTATTACAAGGGGCCATAAAGACATTATACTGCGGGCTTCAAGTATTTTTGACGAGCTTTTTGTAGCAGTTGCCACAAAAGTCTCAAAGAAACCCCTGTTCAGCATGGAACAGCGCAAAGAGATGATAAGCCTGGTGGTTAAGGACCTTGCCAATGTCCGGGTTGTATCTTTTAACAATCTCCTTACCAGCTATATCAAGGAAATCGGAGTATCTACAATTATAAGGGGGCTCAGGGCTATTTCAGACTTTGAATATGAATTTCAGATGGCTTTGATGAACAATTCTCTGGACAAAAGTGTAGAGACTATATTTTTTATGAGCAAACTGGAATACTCCTTTGTGAGTTCAGGCCTGATAAAGGAAATTGCTCTGTCAGGCGGTGATATATCTTCCTTCATCCCGGAGGAAATTATGCCAGTTATAAGCAAAGAATTCAGGATTGAGTAGGAATGGAAGACCTTAAAAAACTGATTTTTCTTATAGGAGACCGTGACAAATCTAACCTGCTTTTAAAATACATTCTTGTAAACGGTGGATATAAGGTTCTTCTTCTTGAACACAGCCCGAATATCCTCAAATACATAGAGGAAGAGCTTCCGGCCCTTCTTCTATTTGATTTTATGCCCTCTTCAAGCGATTGGTTCAAGCTCCTTAAAGAGGTTAAAGAAAACAATATGACAAGGATGATACCCTTTGTGGTAATGCTGCAGAGGACTGAAAGGGATTTTGTACCAAAGCTTTATGAGCAGGGTGCTGACCACATTATATACAAACCTGTTTCCAGGGAAGATACCCTTGATGAAATCCGGGGCATCCTTATCAAAAGTGAGAAGAATAAAAATAATCTTCTTTCCAAGGTAGGTTTTGAAGGAAATCTCAAGGACATGAGCGTCATAGAGATAATTCAGACCCTTGATATCAATGATAAGACAGGCATCTTAAGGATAACATCAGGCGAGGATGTAGGATATATATATTTTTTCAAGGGAAAGATGCAGAAGGCCAAGGCTCTCAATCTGAAAGATGAAATGGCTATTTTCAGGATAATGCAGTGGAGAGACGGGATTTTTGTCTTCCAGAACAAAACGCATGCTGTTGAAAAAACTATAAGGAAACCTGACCAGGAGATAGTTCTTGAGGGTGTGCGCAGGATTGACGATACCTCACGTATAATATCGGAATTTGGAGGTGATTCGGCTATCCCTGTTTCTTCAACTATTACGGACAGCTCAGTATTCATGGATCTTCCCCAGCTGCAGAAAACCCTCTATCTTAAACTGGACGGGGTAAAGGAGCTTAAGGAATACCTGCGATATACGGCTGTGGGTGATTTTGAAATAATAAGTGCATTTTTTGATCTTTATAAAAAGGGGCTTATCTCCTTTAAGAGCACAGACAGGATTACAAAGGAAGGTACGCAGAAAAAACGGAGGATGAAGGATATATTCAAGAACGCTGAGGATATATTCTTCAACAAGACCCTGAAGTGATGGAAACGACGAAACAATTCCAGGAGTGATAAAATGGTAATATTTAACTATTCAGAAAAGCAGATATCTGCCAAGATAGTCTATTACGGGCCCGGATTGGGCGGGAAAACCACTTCCTTGAGCTATATTCACGATATACTTGATGAAAAGGACCGCGGTGAGATGCTGTCCCTCGCAACCGATGCGGACAGGACTCTTTACTTTGACTATCTGCCTGTTTCTCTGGGGAAAATCAATGAAATTCTGAATATCAAGCTTCAGCTGTATACTGTTCCGGGGCAGATACGTTATAATAATACCCGCAGGGTAGTGCTGAGCGGTGCAGATGCCATAGTATTTGTAGCTGATTCTCAGAGGGAAAGATATGATGCCAATGTTGAATCCTATAAAAATATGAAAATTAACCTGCTTGCAAACCATATCAACCCGGATGCCATCCCCATAGTTATACAGTATAACAAGAGGGATCTGCCCAATATTATTCCTGTCGACGAGCTGGAGTCTATTATAAATGAGAGGAAGGTGCCGTACTATCCTACCATAGCGACCACCGGCATCGGTGTTATAGAGGCTTTCCACGAGATAGGGGTGATGCTTCTGCACCATATTGCAGACAAGTATAAGGTAAAGATACAGACACTTACTGAGGATGTTTTCAGCGTAAAGGAAGTATCGGATGAGAATACAGCCAAATTCGAAGAGCTTAAAAAGAATGATGAAAAAGCAAGAGAAGAAGAGAAAAAGAAAGGCGAAGAGATTCCCGTAAGCCTTGATCTTACCCAGGATGAGGATTTTGACTTTGGAGAGCTTGATAATGAGTTCGAGCAGGGTATCGAGCAATCCTCCGATGATAATTACGGAGAGATGTCCATATTCCCTTCCCAGGAAAGGGACCATGAAAAAACCGGCCAGCAGGAGCAAGATGCTGAAGAGGCAGAAGTTGATTTCAGCAGCAGAGAATTGATGAAGCTGAAATCTGATATTGACAGGATCAGGAGCGACAATGAGACTATTTTGAGAAACCAGAGCGAAATCCTTGACCTTCTGTATGATATATCAAGAAAACTGGATAAACATCAATAATTCGTCTGAGGTGAGTTTTTGGAAAGCTATGTAAAGTTTATAATAGGTCTTGACCTGATTCTGTTTGCATTAATAGTCTTTGCATTTGTAGCCTTTTTCGTCCTGTTTCACTCGATTCTTTATTTATTGCGGTGGTATGAATATGCAAACAGCAGGTCGAAGCCTGATTTTAAGATCAATGCATATGAATCTGCATTCTTTTTTATACTGGAGACAGGTGCTTCAACCTACCTGCATTTTCTGATGATTCTAAGGAGCATAAAGCTGATTCTCTCCAGGAATGAGAACAGCATAAGTATAATAAGCGGCACAGAGAGGAATCCCGTAATCCTGATCCATGGTTATCAGGAGAACAATGGGACAATGAGTTATCTGAAGAGGTCTCTGCAGGCAAAATACGGTTTCTTCAACATATTCAATATAGAATATGGAACTCCCTTTACCTTTGATTATATAAAAATCAGGACCAGATTCCGCAAGGGCATAATCCAGATTTTCAGTGAACTTGGTGAATATAAGGCGGATTTTGTGTGCCACAGTATGGGTGGACTCATGCTTCTGGAATTCCTGTCTGAAAATGAGGAATACCACTCCCGGGTATCCAGGATAGTATTGCTGGGTACACCCCTGAATGGAAGCAAACTTGCTGTTTTTAACAGAAACAGCGTTGCAAAAAACCTCAGGCCCGGTTCTGAGCTGATTAAATCAATATCCTTTGCAAAACTGCAGGGGCTGACAATATTTTCAGTCTACAGCACCTTTGATGAGCTGGTACTTCCCTATGACAGCTCCAGACTGCCGGAACACTCAGGTTTTTACAATATTGAATTTGACAATATCGGGCATATGGGGCTTCTGATGGCAAACAGGATTATAAGCAAGATGGCCCTTTTGCTTATTGAATAATAAATTATAGAAAGGCAAGGTTTATGGATAAAAAAGAAACTACCTACAAAGAATCCGGTGTCGACCTTAACCTGGGAGACAGTTTCGTTGATTCAATCAAAAGAAAGGTCAAATCCACATTTAGTCCGAATGTTTTAAAGGATGTCGGTTTATTCGGCAGCCTGTATTCCCTTAAAGATTACAGAAAAGGCGATTATGCCCTGATCAGCAGTGTTGACGGTGTAGGGACCAAGCTCAAAATAGCATTTATGATGAAGAAGCATAACACTGTCGGTACTGACCTGGTCAACCATTGTATAAATGATATCATTGTCCAGGGGGCAGAACCCCTGTTTTTCATGGATTATATAAGCTTTACAGACCTTGAGCCTGAAGAGCTGGAACAGATACTGGACGGGTTCATAGAGGGATGCAGGATAAATAAGATAAGCCTTATCGGGGGAGAAACAGCCCAGATGCCTGGCTTCTATAAAAAAGGGGAATATGACCTGGTGGGTTTTATTACAGGCATCTCTGAAATCAACGATATTATTGACGGTACAACAATCAGTGAGGGAGATATACTCATAGGCCTTTCTTCCAGCGGTCTGCACACCAACGGGTATTCCCTGGCCCGCTGTGCTCTCTTTGAGAAAGCCGGTTTAAAATTCGACGCCTATATAAAAGAATACGGGAAAACCCTGGGAGAAGTCCTGCTTACACCTCATAAAAGCTATCTTGAAGATATAAGATTGGCCCGGAAAAGCGCCTGCATTAAAGGGATGGCACATATTACAGGAGGGGGAATACCGGGCAATCTATGCCGTATAATGCCTGACGGGCTTTGCGGTGTGATTGACAGCAAAAAGCTTGCAGTTCCCTATATATACAGTCTTATTCAGAAATCAGGCAATATAAGCACCCCGGAAATGAGAAAGAGCTTTAATATGGGCACTGGTATGATACTCGTAATAAGCAAGGATGCCCTGGGTGATTTTGAAAGAAACTACAGCAGTGAATTTACCAGGATTGGCTTTATTGGCAAATCAGAGGCTGAAAAGGTTGTCTATATATGACCGGTATAAAAAGGGTGTGCGTTCTTGCCTCCGGTTCCGGCACCAACCTTCAGTCACTTATGGATTCCTCAAAGAAAAAGGATTCTTCCTATACTGTTTCCCTCGTAATTTCGAACAAAAAAAATGCCTTTG
>CAYSKJ010000184.1:0-5912 GCA_964431655.1 uncultured bacterium
CTGTCAGGATCAATGGCCTGAGCGACAGGCTCTATAATGATGCAGGCATGAGATACAGCCATTTTATTAAGAAACAGGCAGAGACTGAGAACATCACCGTTAATCTGAAGCTTCTGAGGAAGTTTATTTCCAGTAGACCCCTGGAACCTGAAATCAGCTCCGATAACGGCTTTTTATCCCTTAAAAGATATGATTTTGACGGAACTTACGATAAAAAAGGGTGCAGTCTTGAAATATCCATGTTTGAGAATGTTTACTCCCTGGATGCTGTGCTTAGGATAATCTACTCCTACTTTATGGTTCTTAATAAGGGCTTTCTTATTCATTCCGCAGGGATAGTAATGGATGATGAGGCTTATGTGTTCTGCGGGCAGACCCTGCACGGGAAATCCCATATAGTCAAGACCACCAGGGGCGGGACGCTTCTCTCCGATGAGATTACCCTGATAAGGAAGATAGACGGGAAGTATTATGTTTTCGGCACACCTTTCTGGGGTGAGTTTGCCATAGGCGGTGTGAACAGGGGATTTCCCCTTGAACAGCTGTTTTTCCTGCATACCGGGGAGAAAAATGCAGTGAAGGAAATCAGCAGTATTAGGGTTGTACAGAAATTATTGTCCACCATTCTGCTTTTTATTAATGACAAAAAAATAAATGATATTATATTTGATACAATTACGGAGATTGTTAATAGCGTCAGTTGCTACAAGGTTGTTTACAACCAAAAAGATGATATATGGAGGGAGATAAAGTATGACAGTAATGCAAAACAGATCAAACCTGGCCAATAATGAATTTACAGTACCCAGTCATGGGCTCTCAGACAATGAAAAGGATGAGATGCTGAAAAAGATAGTCATGAAGAATGAGGATATTGCCTGGAGAGTGCTTGACGGTGAAGTTATAATAATCACACCCGAGGATTCAGTTCAGCATTACATTAATGAGGTCGGCTCCACAATATGGGGCTTTGCGGACGGCAAAAGGACGGTTCAGGACATTATCGACCTTATGAAGGAAGAATACAGAGAAAACATCGAGAAAAACCTTGTTTCACCGGAAGATATAGAAAATGATGTAATAATATTTTTAAGCGAGCTTTCATCGGAAGAAAAGAAGATAATCTCACTGGAAAACAGGGAATGACCCAGGAAGATTACATAACAGTAGACTCAATTAATCAGTACATTGAGTCAAAATCATGGGAGAAGCTCATACCGCTTAATGCCACCTTTGAGCTTACCTATAAATGCAATGAGAGGTGCATACACTGTTATGTAGAAACTCCCTATGAAGATACAGAGCTTTCAACAGGGGAGGTTTTCAGGGTACTTGAAGAGCTGGCGGAACTGCAGACCCTTCAGATTAACTTCACAGGCGGGGAGATTTTTATCAGGAAGGATATAAGGGATATCCTTCAGCATGCCAGGGACCTTAAATACAATGTAACCCTGAGTACCAACGGCATAGCCATTGATGAAGATATGGCCGATTTTCTGAAGGAAAAGATCAAGCCCTGGGATATCGGCATCAGCCTGTACGGATCAAAGCCAGAGATACATGATGCGGTAACCAGGGTAAAAGGCTCCTTTGAAAAAACGGTGAATGCCATAAAATTGCTCAGGGAAAGGAAAATCAGGGTCAAGGCAAAGATAGTCGTTTTGTCTGTTAATTATGAAGATTACAAAAATATAAAAAAACTTACCGATGACCTTGGTATAAAACACCTGATAGACTTCAATATAACTCCCATGCTCCTTGGCGGAAAAGAGCCGCTTTCCCTGAGAATAAGCGATGAGCAGATACAGGAGTTTATCTTCAATGAAGCACTGGGCCTGGAAGTATATACCCTGGGCAAAGAAAGGTATGACATTGAGACAAAGAAAAAACTTGATGGCATTTTGTGCAAGGCCGGTGTTAATTTCCTCAATATCACCCCCTTTGGTGAAGTCACGCCCTGTGTGCAGTGGTATTACCCCGTGGGCAATGTTAGAAAAGACAGCCTTCATGATATATGGTATAACAGTGAGAAGCTTGCCTATATAAGAAAGAAGAGAATAAAAGACATTGAGAAATGCAATAAGTGCGAGTACCTAGCCTACTGCAACCGGTGCTCAGGGACAGCTCTTCTGGTTGACGGGGACAGTTTCGCTGCTTCAAGCCTTTCCTGCCAGTACATTGACAATGTTAGGGCGGTTATTGAGAAGAAATATAAGAAAGGTCTTGTGCCTGCATAAAGCCCCTGATGATAAATAACAGAATCCCCCCGGCCTCCCTGGTTAGGGATGCCCTGAAAAAATCAGATAAATTCAGTATCACAGCCCTGGGCTCCAGCATGACCCCCGTAATATGGCACAGAAGCATCGTTACTGTCAGATGGTCTGATCCCGGAGAGATCAAAGCGGGGGACATTATTGTGAAAGGTATCGGCTTCAATTACATTATACACAGGGTTATCGGGATAAGGGAAAATATGCATGAGAATGGCGAGAAATACCTGCATTTCATCACCAAGGGGGATTTCCTCGCAAAACCCGACCCCTTCTATTGTGCTGATGAATATATTGGAAAGGTGTGCAGGATCGAAAACCGGTTTATAAGCTTTGACCCAAACTCTGTTTCAGGGCTCATCAGGGCGCTGTGCGTTTTTTTCTCGAAGGCGGGCTGCCTTGCTGACAGAGCCTTCGGATTTTTATATAAATTCATTTACAAAAACAGAATCTTACAGTTAATTTATAGAACAGTTTTCTCTTTTCCCGTATTAGTTATTAATACAGGAGTATTAATCTATTATTATTTAAGGAGAAGGTTATGGAAAAACAGTCGGGAATCCTGGGGAGCCTACTAAAAAGCAGTTTTGCTTTTGGAATATTAGCCGGAATAATCGAGGGCATTGCCCTTCTGCTCCAGAGTATGTCAAACTCACCCATGAGAATAACAGGAGATACATTCGAGAGCATTATCAATGTTTTCTACCTGTCTGTTATGGGTAATATTGTCTTTATATTAATTATGAATTTTACCCTGGGTATGGTACTGTACCTTATTTTCAGGAAATTTTTGAAGCAGTATGCCCGTTATACCTTCATTTTTCTTTCCGGGTTCTTTATGGTATATAATATTCTTTCAACAGCCTTTACCTCAAGGTATATATTCAGTCAGCTTCATTATCCCCTTCCGGCCTTTATAATGCTTAGGACCGTATTTTATTCTGCTCTGGCTTCCACCGGGGCAATAATCCTCTACAGGTATATTGTTTCAAAATGGGGATGGAGCAAATCCATAAGGGTATACATAATTATAAACTTCCTGCTTCTGCTTTACATACCAGTACTGGTCATTTTCAACAGGATATATGTTCCGTACTCCATCTCCCTTAAGACCATGCTGTCAAACCTTGCTATTTTTGCAGTATTTGCAGGCCTTTATTTCGTTTTATCCCTGATATACAGGGCTCTTGGAGGTAAATACCCAAAGACTTTCATGCTGGAGAATCCGGTAATACCTGTTCTGATTTTTATCCTGTTATTAAGCCCATTCATCCTTGGCTATTTTTCTGCCAAAGAGGTATTAAAGCCTGTAACAAATAAGGACAGGCCCAATGTCATACTTATATCCATTGATACTTTGAGGGCTGATGCTCTTGGATGTTACGGAAATGATATAACAGATACAGCAAATATTGACAGCCTGGCCAATCAGGGCATAATGTTCAGGAATGCTTATTCCCAGTCTCCGTGGACTCTTACTTCCATTGCAAGTTTCATGACCGGGCTTTATCCGACGGTCAACGGGTTGAACAAACCCCTGTTAAGGCTTGATTCCAACCGGGAGACAATCGCCAAAGCTTTCAGGGACGCTGGATACAATACTTTCGCAGTTGCCACCAATGGATGGAACAAGACTAATTTCGGCATGGACCTCGGGTTTGACCATTATTTTTACCAGGGCGACGGCATGTGGATATTATCCTTCAACAGCAGTATCTGGTACAAAGCCTTTGTATACATTTCCACCAATATTTTCAAAAGTGATCTCATGTACAGGGCCAATCACCCCAATGATGCCCAGGTTGTTGTTGATACATCCATAAACAAGCTTGACCATTTCAAAGACAGCAATTTCTTCATGTGGATTCATTTACTGGATCCCCATGACCCTTATGCTCCTCCGGCTGAATATCTGAAAAAATACTCAAAGGGTTATCGGGGGCGTTATTATTCCACTTCAGGAAGGGTAAACAGCTTCAGGACAGGTATTATGATGGATGATAAGGACAAACAGCAGATAAAGAACCTTTACCTGGCCGAAGTTGAATCTACAGACAGGGAGATAGGGCGGCTGATGAACGCTCTTAAGGAAATGGACCTGGAAGATAATACCATAATTGCAGTAATAGCTGACCATGGTGAAGAATTCTGGGAGCATAGCGGAGTTACCCACGGCCACTGCCTCTACTGGCACCAGCTTCACATCCCCTTTGTTTTAAACTGGAAGGGTAATATCGAGCCGAAAACCATTGAGGACCGGGTAGCTCTCCTTGACCTGAAACCGACCCTGCTGTCTCTATGCGGTATTGAAGCCGGCGAGCTGATGCAGGGAGTTGACTTAAGCGGCCTGATCAGGGATGAAGATGAAGATATAAAGGCCAGACTGGAGAACCGCGACCTTTTTGCTGAAGCTCTTATTTATTTTGAAGAGCAGAAGGGCATATTCGATGAGAATTACAAGTATGTATATTCAGAAGTCAGCAGTAAGGAAGAGCTTTATGACCTGCAGAATGACCCAGGGGAAGAGAGAAATATCATTGCCTCGGAGGAAGAGCTTGCTGAAAAATACAGGAATACCCTTGAGGAATGGCGGACAGCATCCCAGAGTATTCATGAAAGCCTGCCCAAGGAGGATGCTGATGCTACAGCCCACCTGGATGAAGAGACCATGCAGCAGCTTAAGGCCCTGGGCTATATAAACTGACAGAGGTGCTGATATGAATGGCGATAAGCTGGAGACCCGGCTTCTTGACAGTGTTATCAAAAAGGTTGAGATTGCATCGAGTTATGTAAGGTTTGCCTTTGACAGCTATTCCACCTTTAATGACATAGTGGTAAAAGGCAAGGCTGACTTTGTTACCCAGAGCGACATTAAGACCCAGGAAATACTGATAAACGAACTTTCACCGCTGATAGAGGACGCTGACATCCTTGCAGAGGAAGGCAATATAAGCCTGATGGATGACGGCAAGTGGGAATACCAGTGGGTAATAGACCCCATTGACGGCACATCCAATTTTATACATAAATTCCCCTTTGTAGGCATCAGTGTTGCTTTGAGGCACTTTGAGAGAGGGATTGTGCTTGGAGTAATCAGCAGTGTAATGCTCAGGGACATATACTATGCTACTCTGGGCCACGGAGCATATAAAAACGGAAAGAGGCTGGCAGTATCAAATAAAGAAAATTTTCCTTCCGCGTTTCTTGCTACAGGCTTTCCTTTCCGCCATCCGGAGATAATACCCAAGTACGCCAGGCTTTTTGAATCCATGATAGGGAAGGTTACAGGTCTAAGGAGGGCGGGAAGCGCTGCTCTGGACCTTGCCATGACTGCAGAGGGCATATTTGACGGTTTTTTTGAATACGGCCTGAAACCCTGGGACGTGGCTGCCGGAATACTTATGGTTAATGAGGCCGGAGGAAAAGTTACCGGTTTTTCCGAAAATCAGAATCCGCTTTTTGATGCAAGGATAATTGCATCGAATAATAACATACACAAATACCTTCAGGAAGAGATATTAAGCATATTTGATGAATGACAGGAGCCTGTATATTGTCGATGGTAACTATATAATATACAGGTCCCACTATGCCCTCCTGAACCTTAAAAACAGCTCAGGAATGCATACAGGAGCTGTTTTC